>PGXT01000057.1:9113-39065 GCA_002839285.1 Spirochaetae bacterium HGW-Spirochaetae-5
ATATTCGCAATGCTGATAAATTTCTTCGCACCTTTCCTGTTTATATGGCTGTTTTTTCTAATGGCTTATTCGACTATTCCTAATACGAAAATACCATTCAAATACTCTGCCATTGGCGCCGCATTCACAGGATCGATCTGGGTTCTTTTCATCCTGCTCTTTATTGTATACGTTAAGGCATTTGCAAGCGGAACATTCGCAATTTATGGGGCACTGGCTTCCATCCCGTTATTCCTGCTTATGATATACGCCTCGGCACTGATAATTCTATATGGTGCCGAAGTTGCTTTTACGATGATGCATCCCGAAACCTATTCCAGTCTTAAAAATTTCTTTGAGGATACCAAAAAAGTAAATATGTATTTCGGTCTTTTAATCCTTCAGTCCATATACTTCAAGTTTGAATCAGGAAAAGGGAATACCCAGTATTCTGAACTTATGAAAAAAACAGGTAATAATTCAATCGATCTGGATTACTTCCTTACACTTTTTTCTGAACAGAAACTGATCAGAAACGATAACGAAGGGGAGTATATGCCGACTAATACATCCTCAAATGTTAAACTGGCTGATATTTTTGATCTGATAAATGAAGCCAAAATTGCAATACCGCCAAGCCAGATGAGGAAAAACCAGGGCGCCGGCAGCATAAAAGATATTTTTGACAAACTGAATAATCAAAGAAATAAAGTTCTGTCGGATATGACACTGAAGGATCTGGTAATATAGACGATTGAAATAGTACGGACTTAGGCTTCGACTCCGCTCAGCCAGCGTTACATTACGATCCCTGAGCGGAGTCGAAGGGATAATTGTAATAATTCATTCATTAACCGCTGTAAAATAAAGATCTTTAGTCGCTTTGAAGACAACAGTAATCGGAAATATACTTAAAAAAATATTATCTGGTATAGTAACCGAATATAAAGGGGATAAGTATAAATTCACCCTTTATATCATCGGGGACTTTACCAAAAGTTTTAGAAAATTTTATAGCATCGAGGCACGACTCATCCAGCGGCTTATTCCCGAATGAATCCAGTATCTCCACTTTCTGAATTTCCCCTTCGCGGTTCATTATAAAATAGAGTTTAACCTTCTGGCCAGGTATAGCCATGATTCTCACACTCCCGGGAGTATAACTTCCCGTGGCCGCATTATACCCCCCACCCAGATTTGCATTGGCTAAAAGTGGAGGATACCAGTTTGATGCAATCTTGTCCTTCATACTTTTGAAATAGCTGAAGTTTTTAAACTTGGCTGTGTTAAATGAAAAGGCGCCGCTTGTACTGTAAAAGATGGCATTTTTCATGGTAACGCTGTTTTTATCAGGAATTGCAACATCATTAAACATACCGTCGCTACCCGACCTGGAGGTACTTCCGCTTTTGTAGATTTTTAATACAATTTCGGACTCCCTGTTAGACATCCTGGATTTTTCCCCGGAGGCAGAACCTGCAGTTCCGGACTGCTGTTTCTGAGTCCCTCTTTTCAATCTGAACTCCAGAGAATTATTCAGCCATCGGTCGCCCTGCTCACGAGTAATAAAACCTTTCGCTGAAGAATCCCTGTCTGAAAGGAGTGTACGGTTATCGGGTACTCTTCTGTCATCCTGATTGGTATTTACTATTATATCCCGTCCTGAGAACAGGGAGTTATCTTTTTTTTTATTATTCATGTAAGAGGCAAGCCCTTTTGAGTCAGGAAGAAAAAAAGCAGTCATAGCAATAACATGCAGAAAAAATGATATTATCAGCAGAAGGGATAGATTTATTTTATATCGATCAGTCACGGCTTATAACTTTTTTTCATTTTTTTAATGTGTGTATCCGGAGGAAAATTGTTACAAAGATAAGCTGTCAAAAACGGTATAAATAAGGGTGCGTTATAAAAAATACAACGCACCCTTACTATTTATCAATAATGTAAATTACTTATTTGCTTCGTCTTCCAGAAATTTCTTTCTCTCTTCAATAATTTTATCTGCATCCCGTCCGGAAATCGGATCATAATGAGAAAAATTCATTTCAAATGTTGCTTTTCCGCTGGTCATAGCTCTAAGATCTGTACTATATCTGAGCATCTCGGCCTGGGGAACCTGAGCTTTTACTATCTGCATAGTGCTCACTGCATTATCATTACTATCCATTCCAAGAACACGCCCCCTTCGGCTTGTGATATCGCTCATTATATCACCCATAAACTCCTTGTCCGCCATGATTTTTACATTCATGACAGGCTCCAGAATCTGCGGACCTGCCTGCTCCATTGCCATCTTGAATGCTGTCCTTGCGGCTATCTTAAATGCCATTTCAGATGAATCTACATCATGGTATGAACCATAAAAAAGTTCAACCCAGACGTCCTCAACATAGAACTTGGCAAGTACACCCTCTTCAAGACCTTCACGGAGACCTTTTTCTACACCCGGTATATACTGCTTCGGAACAACACCTCCGACTATACTGTCTACAAATTCAAAACCTTTCCCTCTTTCAAGAGGCTTAATACGGATATGAACCTCTCCATACTGACCGTGTCCGCCCGATTGCTTCTTATGTTTGTACTGAGCTTCAGCTTTTTTTGTTATAGTCTCTTTATATGCTACTCTGGGAATTTTTGTAGTAACATCAAGCTTAAGTTTTTCTTTTAAATTTTTAAGAATTATGTTAAGCTGCATCTCCCCCATACCGGACAATACAGATTCAGAAGTTGACGGATTAAATCCGTATTTTATAGTAGGATTTTCTTCAGCCATTTTATTGAGGAACTGCCCGATCTTATCTTCTTCACCTCTCTTCGCTGCTTCAACGGCGTATGAGAATACAGGCTGCGGAAGTTCAATAATAGGAAGAACAACGGGATTTTTAGGATCACATAGGGTATCGAGAGTTGTAGTTTTATCAAGCTTTACAAGAACACCAATATCTCCAGTGCATATTCTGGACATTTCCACCTGCTTATGCCCAACCATGGTGTAAATTTTTGCAATTCTCTCCCTGATATTTTTAGTTGTATTAAAAACTTCAGTTTCAGGATTCATCGTTCCGGCTATTACTTTTACATAATTGAATCGTCCGGCATACTGATCAATTGCAGTTTTCCAGACAACTGCTCTAAGCGGACCAGTCTCATCCATTACAACTGCAACCGGCTTTTCCGGATGGAACGGTTCATGCCCCTTGTATGATTTACCGATCTGAGGAGGGGGTGTATAATTTTTTATTACTCTTATAAGATTTTTAATACCTTTAATCTTAGTGGCAGAACCGCATATAATCGGAGTCAGTTTACCCGCAGTAAGCTGGACTCTGATTCCCAACCGGATCTCCTCCTCAGTTAAGGTTTCGCCTGCAAGAAATTTTTCTATAAGCTCATCTGTACCTTCAGCTCCGAGCTCGATAAGATTAAGCCTTTCAAGTTCTGCAAGTTCCTTCAACTCCGCAGGTATTTCACTGATTGTTACATCCCTGCCGTCACCTTTCGGTGTATATAACTTCATCTGAATAATATCGACAACACCCTTAAATGTTTCACCTTCTCCATTAGGTATACATAAAGATGCAACTTTTACTCCGAGTTTAGTTTTGAGATTATCAATTACGTTTTCGTAATTGGCTCTCTCTTTATCCATCTTGTTAACGAAAACTATTCTGGGGATATTGTGTTCTTCCAGATATCTCCAGGCTTTTTCAGTTTCGATCTGAACCCCGTCAACCGAATCTACAACAAGTATCGCCGTATCAGCCGTCTGAAGTGCAGCATGAGCCTCTCCGACAAAATCCGCTGTTCCGGGTGTATCTATTATATTAATTTTAACATCATCAAATTCAACAAAAGCCAGAGATGTTTTTATTGAAATTTTTCTTTCCTTCTCATCATCTTCATAATCTGAAACCAGTGTTCCGCTGTCAACGCTGCCCATTTTCTCCACCTGATTGCTTACAAAAAGCATTGATTCAAGCAGTGTTGATTTACCCGTTCCACCATGTCCAATAATTGCTACGTTCCGGATCTCACCAGTCTTATACTCTCTTAACATTAAAGAACCTCCTGTGTTATCTCATCCATTGTATTGTTTGTAATGAAACTTTTATTTACACCAGAAACAAAACGGTTTACCCGGCGGGGAATCTCCCCTTCCCCTTGAGCAGAGAGGTTGCAAAACTCCCGCAGGTTATATCAGCCGTTTTATTTATGCTATATTGTTCCAGACCAAAACAGAGAATAAACTTTTGAAAATGTTCTTATAAACTCCTCTTGCTGCTAAAAAACCGGGTTAATCAGTTGACGGTGAAAACTTAACTTGCCGTTTTTATCATCACAGCAAAAAAAATACTGCTGACTTTTTTCAACAGATACCAATTATAAATTTTTAAATTGATGAAAAGATTGACAATAGTCCAACAGAACTTATAGAGGTTCTTTTTTTTTGTAAAGCCTTTTATTTTACCGGATTGATAATGAAGTATAATTTATAAATTTCAAGAAGCTATCAGATCTGCCCTCTTCGACTCCGGAAAAATTTAACGGTAAGATTGATTAGAATACTCGCAATAAAGAGCATGGAAAGATACAACAGCACATCTCCATACTTAGTATATAATGTATTCACATTCTGTGATGTATCAATTTCACCCGTGAGGAAAGTTTTTTTCAGAATCGGAACCGACCTGACAGGTCTCCCTCGCGGATCTATGATCGAAGTTACACCGGTGTTACCGGCTCTCACCATCCAGATGCCGTTTTCCACTGCACGGAAAACAGAAGCAGAATAGTGCTGATAATGCCCGTTATAAGCATCGGTCCAGCCGTCGTTGGTAATATTAACAAGAAAATCCGCCCCCATGTTACGGTATTCCCTGCATAGTCTGTAAAAAATACCTTCATAACAGATCAGCGATCCGAACTTTAATTCATCAACTTTAAAAAGTTCCGGTCTGCTCCCCGGTACAAAATCTGAACCTCCAAAACTCTCAACAAGCCGCTTAACAGGAACAAACCACTTATCATAAGGAAACCACTCTCCAAAAGGGACCAGGTTTATTTTAGGATAGGTTTTAACAACCTCTCCATCACCGCCGATCAGTACCGCATTATTCTGCGGGAAGTACCTCATTCCCTTATCAGTTTTTTTAACCGTAAGCCCAATTTCTCCTGTAAGAAGAGGCTTGCCAGTCTCTTTTATAAAGCTCTTAAGATGATGATCAAAACGGTCTATCTCACCGGTAAGAGATCTGAATGATATGAGCTCAAGAGTCGCCGATTCGGACCAGATAATTAAATCGGGATTGGAAGATAAAGACTCCTTCGTGTAATGCATCAATTCTGCAAGATACCTGAACCTGTTACCCGACCAGTTTTCCCATGGGGATATACATGACTGCACAAGAGCTACCCTAAGGGTTCTGCCGCTACCATTGTCCGGCGTATGAGACAGACGCATAAACCCTGCAATAGTGATCAGAACAACAATAAGAGATACGGAGACTACACTTCTGATATATGAATTATTTCTAAAATCCCGGACACCTGACGGCATACTTTTAAATGCAAGTATATATTCCGATAAAACAGTATTAAACATTATAATGATAAAATTAATTCCAAGTATTCCGATAACAGAAGCTGCCTGAATAAATGGTACAAAAGGATACTGTGAATATCCTATGTATGTCCATGGAAAGGCCAGAAATCCGATTGATTGAACATAATCAATAATTATCCAAACCGAAGGATAAATCATAATCTTATAGGCAGGAAATCTGCGGGAGAGATATTCCGAAATAAAAATTTTGATGGTAAAAAAAGCTGTTAAACTTGGAATTAAAAAAAGAAGAATCACCGCGTATCCGCCGGGAACTTTTGCACCGAAGTTGCCGATCCATCCATATGTAAATAGATTCCCGGCAAGACCTGTAATAAAAACTGTAAAAAAAACATCTTTCAAAGGTCTCCCCGCGAGATAAACAAGAAGCGGAATAAGAAAAACCCATGCAAAAAAGGGGAAAAATTTTAATAAAACAAAATCATATGAAGGAAATGATAAAAACATCAAAAGTGCAGCGGCAAGATAATAATGATTTTTAAAAAACTGATTTATTTTCTTCATTTTATATCCGTTATTTTTTTTTATATCCAGAATCTGATCTTCCTGATAAGTTCATTTTTTTTCTCGGCAGATGCGGCATATCCGGCAGTTATAATACTTTTTGCTATATGAAAATCCAGTGTCCCGATATGAAGCAGATCAGGTTCAATTAAAACAGTAGGTTTATGATATTTAAGTATATTCTGAGTGTTCACGTGTTCCATAATGTTAACCGCCTGAAAAAATACTTCAAAAATACTCGGGAAAACATCTTTATGCTTCTCTTTTGAAATCCACTGTTCAATATTTCTAAACCAATCTGAGTAGATTTTTTTCGGCTCAGGGACAACTACATTTTTATCATTATCTGCATAAGTAATATCTTCAGAAAAAAGATCTAATCCGATTTTTTTAGCACCGCTTTTAACTATCTTCTTCATCCTTGTAACCTTGAGTCCGGGATGAAGGTTTACCGCAATTGTCAGTCCGCTACCCATATCTCTAACAACATCAACAGGGAGAGGATTAGCAACACCACCATCAATAAGGATTTTTTCACCGTAAGCTGCAGGAATAAGTATACCTGGAATAGAAACACTTGCTCTTAAAGCTTCAAGAATATTACCTTTTGTGAAAATAATCTGTTTACCCGTATTATAATCAGTGGCGACAATTGCAAGCGGCTTAGGAAGATCCTCAATCTTTGCATCTTTTGGAATATACTTTGCAAGAAATTTTATAAAATTATTCCCCTTTAAAAGACCGGATTTTGGGACAGTTAAATCGACAATTGAAAGCAGCTCTTTTTTTGAAAACAGAAGCATATCATCTTTAAGTTTTTTCATATTACCGCAAAGGTATACAGCGCCAACAACAGCACCGATACTCGAACCTGCAATCATATCAACCGGAATTTTCATATTCTCCAGATATTCTATTACAGCAATATGCGACAGACCCTTAGCGCCGCCGCTCCCGAGGGCAAGACCCACCTTTCTGTTTCTGAAAAATTTTACCGGATTAATCATTGTACTCTACCATTATTATAACAATAATTTTATTAATCGATTAGTTCAGCAATACGGTCAATTAGTTTTCAGTCTATATAAATAAAATTACAGCAGTTCGGATTGATACCGCGGAAGATTCAAGGGTGTGAGATTTTTAACCACCATCCGGATGAATATTCCGGATTTATCAAACCGGTATAGTTAAAAACCTGAGAGTAATATCATCGCCACCCCTCAGGTTTTTAAAAAATAAAAACACTATTCCATACGAATTCCAGAAAATTTTTCCGTTAATAATTTTTATTATTAAAATATGTTGACACATATCCGTCCTTTATTTACGTTGCTTACAGATCGCGCGGTGGAGCAGTTGGCAGCTCGTTGGGCTCATAACCCAAAGGTCGTAGGTTCAAGTCCTACCCGCGCTAATAAAAACCCGGCGGGGTAGCTCAGTAGGTTAGAGCACACGGCTCATATCCGTGGTGTGGGGGGTTCGAGTCCCTCCCCCGCTAAGTTGAAAAAGGGCAATTATTATTGCCCTTTTTTTATTTACTCCAGATTTTTTTAACCTCTTCAGCTACAAGCTCGGGCTTCATTGTTGTCATAGGCTCATTATGAAGCATCTTCATATAATTTATTTCACTGGTATCAAGAGGGGGAACATTCGTTCTTGGACACAGCCGCATGTGAGGTTTAAATTCACCATTCCCCGGAAGAAAAAACAGAGACATATTATAACTGATTATATTATATTTTTTAATAAAATTAATTGTCTTTATTATGCCGCCGACAAGCTCTGCCAGCCTTCCATCTTTAAGCTCACAGGGTTCAAAATATTCATGAGAAACCGCCATAAGGTCAAATACACCCTCCGGTGCAAAAGCAATGAGCCAGGAAAAATAATCTCCGCTTGAAATAAATCTTTCATCAGCTGAAACTTCCAAAGCAACAAGATCGTCAAAGACATTGCTCCCGGAAATATTCATGGTGCTTAAAACATCGGAATAATAATTAGTCGGTACCGATGAAGCAGTAACCTGAAGATGGGGATGTACAATTGAACTTCCGGCTACAGGGAGATAATTCCAGTTGATCGATTGATAAACCGCTTCAGGTTGTTTAGCTTTAACATCTATAAGAAATTCTACGCAGCAGGATATGGCATCTATCAGAATATCTGGTGTAAATTCACCAATTAAAACCATATGCTTTTCAGTCATTACTGTTACGGCACCGTTTTCGTCGTAAGGGAACGCGTTGGGGAAGCAGACAGCCTCGCCTACACGATATCTCTCTCTGGTGAATAATTCCGGGTTAAATTTTGGCGTAATTTTATCGATGTTTTCAATGCAGAAAGGACAGAATCCGGTATCTTTACCTTTTATAGTATCTAAATCCGGTTCCGGTAAAATGCGGGGAGGGAAAAAAAGAACTCGCGTATTCCTGCCGGTCAGCGGGTCAGTTCTTATCTCACACTCACGCCCCCCTGGATTGAACCCGTTCAGCGGATCAAGGAAGGTTGCTTTTTTTAGAACTTTTTTAAAAACCATGGACTCCTCCGGATTATCATTTTTAGAAACAGAACTTCGCGCTGCGTCTTAAAATAATACTTTGTCCTTCGAGAGGCGGCAAAATCGTTTCAGAGGTGTATATGCTCCGCATACTCCGGGAGTGCGGGATTACGGGGGTGCTTCAACCGTAATCCCGCACTTCAGGCGCAGCACGAAGCGCTGTGCCCAAAAAAATAATCCGCTGCCCTTCGAGACAGTATTTAATAATAAAAAAATCATTGCAAGAAATAATCGATTTTAGTAAAGTTTTTAGAGTCTCTGTACCATTAAAATTTATAAACGGAAGATAATAATGGAATCAATTATAAATGCGATAACATCGAATAAAATACTGCTTATTATTATATTACTGCTTATCTCCCTTCTTGTTTATTCAATCTTAAAGCAGCTTGTAAAGATAATTATAATTACAATTATCGCACTTGCATTATATCTCAGCTACATGAATTATAAAGGTGACAGGATGGACGGTAATATTCAGGAATATCTGAACAAAGGAGGAAAAGAATTAAAGAATATACAGAAAAAAAAGGATGCCCTGAGCCAGATGTTAGACTCTGCGGAAAAAATCAGTAAATAATAATGAAAGAAATATCAGTCGAGAACTTCTTCATCTGAATATATATAAATCTCAATCTCATCTATGGTTTTGTTCCCTTCCGAAGTCGGTTCGACGAGGACAATCTTATAATCTCCCGGTTCATAGTCTTTAAGTGTACCGTAAACAATATTTTTCATTGAATCGATATAATCGGTAGTAGTTAAAATATCTATCCAGCCTAATTCTTTTTTTAGAATTATTACTCCAAGTTCAACCCTGCTGCCGGGAGTGCTGTCAAATTTGTAAATCCAGTTTACAGATTCCGATGAATTAAATTCAAAGCGGCTCTGATTTATCTTGTAGCCTTTTTCACCGGGATTCTGAAACGCGAACTCACCCTTAAGTTTTCCGCATGACAAAATCAGCAGCAGAGAAAATATTAAAATAAGTATTAAATAACATCTCTTCATTTATTCAGGCTACTCTACTTTATACTGATTTTTATCAAGCTCTATCACATCCCCTTTTTTACCGGATCTGGAAGATTGTCTTGAACGGTTCATTTCATCTACTCTCTGATTAAACTCACCAGCCGTTTTCCCGACTTTAAAAATAAATTTTATGAGCTTCCAGGTTATATACCCTATAAAAATAAAAAAGATTAAGCTGAAAAATCTGCCTATCATTATGATCTCCGCAATTTAAGAATTAATTTTGTGCAGTTGTTAAATATAGGCATCTGCTCACTCCTTTGTTACAACTATTTCAACACTATCAGGAGTTCCAGACAATATAAGATTATCAATTTCAGATGAATCACCATGAATATGTATATTACCCATTACTTCAACTCTGCTTTTCCTGATGAATTCATCATTATCAATCTGAATTTCATCACCGTCAATGTATGCCGAAAATGAATCTTCGCTGATATTTTTATTCTCAGGAATTATAACGCTTATCTTTACTCTATCTGCATTAAATAAATACTTATAACCCTTTTTTTTATTCCGGATAATAACCGGTATTTCAAAAGTAGTCTTTTCAGAAAAATTTAAAACCGGTACAATCGCATTTACTTTAGATTGACTATATTCTATCTCCGCTTCATTAACCTTTTCAATTTTTATATCCTGCCTGAACGAAGCGTCCCGGTCGTCAACTGATATCTCTTCGGTATAAACAGAACTGATATTCTTTATAATAGAACCGGGACCTGTAACTTTAATATACTCCGGATTCACCCGGATTCTCCCGATCATAAATCCCTTATCAGTATAACCGCTATATCGCGGAATAACCCGGACGTCTCTTGTCAGCTTCTTCTCAATTAGTACCTTTACCTCTTCAGGATACAAATCGACTTTAAAATCATCGGTAAAATCTATCTTCTGATACTCAATTTTATAAGGTTTGTAATCACCGGTTTCACTATTTGCCAGATCTACCTGAAGCTTGATATTCTTTGAACTGACATTCTTCAGATCATCCTTATTACCCTTTATCTCTACAACTACATATTTATGTGAAATTTTTGAAACAATATAATCCTCTTCAAGACCTGAAAAGTTAACCGGCAATTTGAATTTGACCTCACCGCTCTTTTCGCTTGAAATATAAGCCCATAGAATAACAGCAAGTAGTATGCTGGCCAGCTTGGGAACAAGATTCCTGCTTTCAATAATTCTGACAATTATTTCAATATATCTTTTCATTTAAATATTATATGTCTCCTCGTAAGCAGTTTTAGGATTCATAAAGAAGACAATCATATTCTTTAAGTCGCTGTTTTTTATCCCCGGGATCATCTTTCCGTTAACCATAATGGAAATCTCTCCACGTTCCTCTGATGTTACGATAACAAGTGCATCTGTCTCTTCTGCAATGCCAAGACCGGCTCTGTGCCTTGCTCCATGATGTTTCTTGATCTGCTTTGAATCACTAAGCGGGAGATAACATGCAGCCCCTGCAATACGCCCCTCCTGAATAATAAGAGCACCGTCATGAAGAGGAGTTAAAGGAAAAAAAATAGTTCTGATAAGCTCTTCGGATATTCCTGAATCGACAACAACACCCGATTCCACAAAACTCTTAAGTCCGGTATTCCGCTCTATTACAATCAGCGCCCCGACCTTCTCTTCAGCCATGGCAAATACGGCATTAACAAGCTCGTCCAGCTGAAATGAGTCAGTGCTTGCCTCATTTACCAGCCAGTTTTTCTGACCGAATCTGGTTATAAGGCGCCGGAGCTCCGGCTGAAAAAGAATAATTACAGTTATAACAAGATATGAAGTGATATTTTTTATAAGCCAGTCAAGAGTGTCGAGATTAAGTATTCCCGATATAACCGCAACAATAAAGATTACAACTACACCTTTTAACAGCTGAACCGCTCTGGTATTAAGCAGAAAATTGTAGGTCCAGTAAAAAAGATAAGCTACAATCAATATATCAACCACATTCCGGAAATATTCCCAGAACGAAGCCGCCGAATCGATTATATTATAAAAAATTCCTTCCATCTATTCAGACACTGTCCTTTTCAAAAAATCGATACTATCCATAGCAAGTCTATGGGCTTTAACATCATGAACCCTTATTATATCAGCACCGTTATACACCGCAACAGCATTAAGGGCTATTGTGGCAGGCAGACGGTCCTCGTTTTCGTCGTACAACTTTCCGATGAGAGATTTTCTTGAAAGACCTATCAGCACGGGGTAACCGGTTTTTATAAATCGCCTGATATTATTCAATATTATATAATTCTGCTCTAAACTTTTACCAAAACCTATACCGGGGTCGATAATTATCTTATCTTTAAATACACCACTCTCTAATGCATTGTTTATAGATATATTTAAAAAATCAAGTATATCTTTAATAATATCATTATAGCCGGTATTTTTCTGCATATCAGCCGGTGTTCCCTTTATATGATTGATAATCAGTTCTGTTTTATACTCCGCGGCTACTTTTATAATTCCGGGATCAAATGTAAGCCCGCTGATATCATTAATTATAGTTGCTCCGGCTTTAGCAGCTTCAACTGCAACCTTAGATTTTGTGGTATCTATCGAAACCGGAACCGGCAGCTCCCTTCTTATACGTTCGATAACAGGAACAACTCTGTCAATCTCCTCGTCTATGCCGATCTGTTCCGCACCCGGCCTGGTTGACTCTCCGCCGACATCAATAATGTCAGCACCCTCTTCATACATTGTTACGGCACGGATAAAACCTTTTTCAGCAGTATTATGCACCCCACCATCATAAAATGAATCCGGGGTGAGATTAAGAATACCCATTATTAAAGTTCTGTCCGGATTTCTCATTAGAAGAGGACAGCCAGCGAAACAGTGTTGTTATATCCGTAATCAATTTTGTCAAAATTAATAGCATAGGAAACGTCCATGCTCAGCAGTTTGAGGGTGAATCCCGCTGAAAAATAGTTATCAAATATTCCGGTATTTACCATAAGATATTTTGTTAAACTATATTCAACTCCGGCGCCGAATTCAAAGCCGGACTGCTCGAGTTTTTTCGAACCGGAAAAAGCAATCTTGACGCCGGTATCAGTAAAAAATGCCATCCCTACCTTAATCTGAGGCTGAAAAAAATCATACCGATCTTCAGAATCGGGAGCGTCATGAGGTTTCAAAAACGCACCGGCATCCCTGACCATAACGCCGAGTTTAAGGAAAGGGAGGAGAAAGATATGGAAACCTGCATCAGCCCCAGCCCCGGAGTATGTCGATTCTCCGATTGTTTCATAGTATCCTTTTGCCGATATTCCGATTGAAACAACGTTCCACTGCATAGCATAGGATAAAAATCCCGCTGAACCGGAGTAACCGGTTTCTCCAGTGAGCAGGCCAGTCTCGTCTCTGGTCTCTATATCAGCTGAAGTAATAGAATAAAGACCTGTTCCGACGACCCCCCTGAAGAAATTAAAAGCACACCCTGCAAATCCGGCATTCCTGTCATAATCGAGCTTAGTGTAGGATGCGCCTATATTAAAGAAGAGCTGACTTGCGCCCGTTTCTGAGAAATTCAGCAGATCATCCTCGGTAATATCATCAACCTGCCCCGATTTGGCCTTTTCTGTAATCTGACTTTCGGTAAGTTTTTTCTTAACACGAAGCTCCGTCAGACCTGCCGGATTCCAGTAGATGGAAAAAATATCATCGGCAAGAACCTCTCCTGTCATACCCGAGGCTGCGTAACGCGCTCCAGCCCATCAGCATAGGATGAAACTGTTATAAAAAACAGTATTGTAAAAGTTAATAATTTTAATTTCACTTACATCACCGTATCAGTAATCTACCAGGATTCTGATTATTTTTTTCCCGTAATCGCCGTTATCATCATCAATTTCAATTTTAATTATATATAATCCCGGTTTAACCAGTCTGCCGCCGCCGTTTCGCCCGTTCCAGTAAACAGGAAAGGCTGATAAAGTTTTTTTTAAAACCATATCACCATTAACATCAAAGATAGATAATAAAACTTTATGCGCACCGAATGATGCTGCCGGATTATCTACTATAAGCTTTGTTTTTTCAGGATTAAACGGAACCGGATAAGCGACAATACTTTTCATATCGAGCGCATAGAGCGGCTGTGAAAGAGTCAGCATTAAAACTAATATAATTTTATTTCTGAATTTCATATTTCTGTCCTGTTTGAATGCAAATATGTACCTTAACGGGATGCCGGCCTGACTCCGATTAATTATACAAATTTAATTGATTAAAGTTACACAATAATCAATTAATTTCCAACAGAATAAAGATAAGGTCAACTATAATTCACAATCGTACTTTTAAAATTAAAAAAAAAAGGTTTAAATCGCGGAGAACAAGGTAGAGATTTATTTCCGTGGGTACAGCGCTTCGCGCTTCGCCTGAAATGGGGAATTACGGGGGCAGCGCCCTCTAATCCCCCACTCTCAGCGTATACGAAGCATACGAACCCCCGAAAATAATTTTCTACCGGAGAATAAATAATGAAGATGAATGACAGATATAACCTGCTGAAATAAATAATAACCTGAAGATGAACTGAAAGCAGAATAAAAATTATACAGAAAATTATCCCGCCCGCAAAGCGGGCGGGATAACCGTTTAATGCTATTTTTTAAGGAATGTATATTTGTAAACCATGTGATCATCATATGATTTATCAAGAATTCCCACAACATCTTCAACGAAAACAAGTTCTTCGTTTGTAGGTATTACAAAAACCTTGATTTTAGAATCAGCTGTAGAGATAAGAGTCTCTCCATGCTTTGATCTTGTTCCAAGATTTTTCTCTTTGTCTATTTTGATTCCAAGACAATCGAGCCCTTCAAGAACCTGCTGTCTGATATCTCCTGCGTTTTCACCAACACCGGCTGTAAATACGATTGCATCTACATGGCCTAATGCTGCCGCATATGAACCGAGAATTTTTCTCAATTTGTAGCATTCCATATCAACTGCAAGCTTGCACTTTTCGTCGCCGGCTTCTGCGCCTGAAAGGATATCTCTTCTATCTGTAAACTTTCCTGTAATTCCAAGAAGACCTGATTTCTTGTTAAGGAGTGTATCCATCTCTTTTGGTCCAACACCAAGCTCATTCTGCATGAACATGGGAATTGCAGGGTCGATGTCACCGCATCTTGTTCCCATTACAGCACCTTCAAGAGGAGTAAGACCCATTGATGTATCAACACTCACACCATTTTTAATCGCTGCACATGAAACTCCGTTACCAATATGCATTGTTACAATGTTGCAGTCTTTAGCAGATTTTCCAAGGAGATCAGCCGCTCTTTTTGAAACATAAAGGTGACTTGTTCCGTGAAAACCGTATCTTCTCACTGCAAACTTATCATACCACTCGTGAGGAACAGGATACATGTAAGCATGGCCCGGCATAGTCTGATGGAAAGCTGTGTCAAAAATCGCAACCTGAGGACATCCCGGTAGAGATTCGATAGCGGCTTCAATACCGATAAGGTTTGCAGGGTTGTGTAATGGTGCAAGATGAGAAACATCTTTAATTGCATCAATTACCTTATCATCGATAAGAACGCTGTGGTTGAATTTTTCTCCTCCATGAACAACTCTGTGACCAACTGCAGAAATCTCAGACATTGAAGAGATAACAGCTCCGTCGCCTTTAACGAGTGCATCAAGAACAAGCTGGATCCCTACTTTGTGATCCGGAATAGATGTTTCATTTTTGAACTCCTTGTCTGTGGCCGGTACTTCATGTTTGATGAATGAACCATCAATTCCGATTCTTTCAACAATACCTACCGCCACAACTTCTTTCTTTTCCCAGTCAAAAAGCTGGTATTTAAGAGAAGAACTTCCGCAATTTAAAGCTAATATTTTCATTGATTTCTCCTTTTGATTATTATAACCAAAATATTATTATATCAGAGTTTATCTTCCAATCAGTTCTTTTCCCGGAATTAAATATGACATTACTATAATTTAATAGCACTGCCCGATTCCGGCAGGAACCTTCAGAAAACTCTGAAATAGACATGTTAATGTTGAATCCAGGATTTAAATTAACCGGCACTTTTTTTATATAAAACTGATATTTTTTAAAAAATCGCCTGAAAATAAGCAACAAGAAAAATATTTAAATCATTTTTTTTATCATTGAAGGGTATTATGTGCAGTTTCTACAATAGTGGAAATTTCACTTTCCAGTTGATTTTCTTTGTAATTTTCATATCCAGAAAGCTCCCCCTTAAAGATAAAGAACAGAAATTCGATATTCCCTGCAGGTCCTTTTATTGGAGAATATGTGATTTTTAAAATATTAAAACCGGTTTCAACTATTCCTGCGGCTACCCTCTGCAGAATCTCTACATGATCCTCCGGATTCCTCACTACACCCTTTTTATGCTGAGAAGATTCAGCTTCGAATTGAGGCTTTACTAGAATAACACCATGGATATTATCAAAAATATCATAAACCGCGGGGAGAACTTTAAGAATAGATATAAATGAAAGATCCGCGGTAAAAAAATCTATCCGTTCCGGGAACATTTCCCTCTTGATATCCCGGGCATGAGTTTTTTCCATTACAACTACGCGCTGATCTATCCGGAGAGAGTAATCGAGCTGGTTATACCCCACATCGACTGCGTAAACTTTTACTGCACCCGACTTCAGCATACAGTCTGTAAATCCGCCGGTTGACGCCCCGAGGTCAAGCGCAACCATTCCGGTAAGATCGATATGAAACTCATGAAGAGCATGCTGCAGCTTATCCCCCCCGCGGCTTACAAATAAACCGCCAGGTCTTTCAATAATTATCTTTTCATTCCCTGTAATTTTTTTTGACGGGTCACGTAGTGTTTCTCCATTAACTTTTACCCAGCCGGAGATAATCTCTTTTTTTGCCTTTTCTCTCGACTGAGAAAGCCCGTGCTCAACAAGGAAAAGATCCAGTCTGATATTTTTCATTAAGCAAGCCGCTGTTTTTAATATTTTTGATCAGCACAAACATAGTCAATTTAACTGAAAATAGTCAACTTGTATATGCATACTTCAGTCTTGAAGCGTGGTTATTCCGGCATAAAGTCAATCAAAGTAATAAATTCATTTAAAATTTGCAGTAAAATTTTCAGGGGAAACTGACAACTTATCGATAATCAAGAAAGGAGACCCATCCGTGGAAGGCTGACTAAACCTCTTCTTCTTTAGGTTTTACTTCTGATTCTGTTTCATCTTCGTTTTCTAAACTTTCTACTTCATCGTTTTCGATTTCAGAATTCTCTTCATCTGTATCCAAACCTTTATTCAGTTTTTTCAGACGTTTTTCATCCTGCTTCTTCTTTTTTGCTATATCTTTCTGGCGTTTTTCATACTGGTAATTATTTCTGGCCAATTTCCCATCCTTAATCTGTCATTTTAAAACATTGAGTAACCGCACCGGAAAACCTGTTATTCTCCGGAACGGCAATAATAATAGCAGTAATTCAGTTTATTAGTATCGCTGACTTCTACGTGGTTTATCTTCTTTAGGCTTAGCAACATTTACTTTTATGCTTCTGCCTTCAATTTCTTTTCCGTCTAATTGTTTAATCGCCTCATCACCCTCTGCCTGATTCGGCATCTCAACAAATCCGAATCCCTTTGAACGGCCGGTTTCTCTATCGATTACAATTTTGCTTTCTGACACTGAACCGAAAGTATTGAACAAATTTCCAAGATCTTCATCCGTCATCTTGTAAGACAGATTACCTACATAAATATTCATCTTTGCTTTTCTCCATAATTGCACATGGCTTGATAACTGATATATACCCAATAGGACATTTAAAATATAAAAGTCAAGGTTCTTTTTAATATAATGATTTAAAATTCGCTTTTTTCCGCTTAAAATAGTTCTTGAAAAGAGGATGGTGAATTAAAATATTAATCTCTGCAGGAAAATAATAAATCTGCATCAACTTAATTCTGAATAATATCTTTTAAACTCCGGAGAGCTGATTTGAAATCACATTCATATTTAATGATATCCTCTGGTGCTGCCATGTGGGGCCTCATCGGCATTTTCATCAAAGCTCTCAATGAGGCGGGTTTCTCGTCAATGGAAATCACAACTATCCGTGCGGTTACGGCCTCAGCCATCCTCTTTCTTTACATGGCTTTACGCAGCAGATCAATGCTCAGGATAAGATCAGGAGATATTAAATATTTCCTTGCTACGGGTATATTAAGCATGGTTTTCTTTAACTGGTGTTATTTTACAGCGATCAATGAGATATCACTATCGATTGCAGTTGTACTTCTTTATACAGCTCCGGCCTTTGTAATTGTTATCTCAAGATTTGTTTTTAAGGAAAAGATTACCCCATACAAAGTCCTTGCACTTATCCTTACTGCGGTCGGGTCATGTCTTACTGCCGGGCTATTACCCGGCATGAACATTAAACTTTCAATCTACGGAATAATTGTCGGGATTGGCTCAGGGTTCGGGTATTCGCTCTACAGCATATTTGCAAAACTTGCAGCACGGAAGTACTCCCCCCTGACAATTACGGCATACACCTTTTTTATTGCTGCTCTTTTCCTTCTGATCTTCAGCAGCCCGACGGATAAATTATCACTGCTGCTGCGATGGGACATTTTTCTTTACTGTATAGGTCTAGGACTGATCCCTACTTCACTTGCGTATATACTCTACACCGCGGGTCTGAAAAATGTTGAAACAGGAAAGGCTGCAATTATTGCGAATATAGAACCTGCAGTTGCTATATTAATCGGCACAGCTCTTTTCGGAGAGATACTCACCCCCCTGCAGGTTGCCGGTGCTGCTTTAATTTTTGTTTCAGTTTTTATTGTACAGTCCCGTGAGGGAGAAATTACGGTTGAAGGGAAATAAAGTCAGAGATCAAGAACTCTCCTGATCTCATCCATCAGTTTTTTACTGCTGAAAGGCTTGGATAGATAACCATCCATACCGTTATCCATGCACATTGCCATATCTTCGGGATAAGCGTGGGCAGTAACAGCGATAATTGCCGAAGGTTTAAGGTTATGAGTCTTCTCAAAAGATCTGATAAGTTCTGCAGCTGTAGTTCCATCTATACCGGGAAGATTAAGATCCATAAGAATAACATCATAATGCTTCTTCCCGGCCTTTTCAACAGCCTCATCTCCGTTCACTGCAATATCAATTGACCACCCTTTTTTCTGAAGAATCCTTTCCAGATATACCCTGTTAATCTGATCATCTTCAGTTATAAGCACCGATAAATTACCAAGGTCAACATCGGATGAAGCAGATTGATTAACCGTATTGTCTGATTTTATAAAACCGGCATTATCAGGTTTTACTTCTCTACACGGAATCAGCACTGTAAACCGGCTCCCTTCTCCCGGAACACTTTCGACTTCAATAACTCCGCCGAATGTTTCAACTATTAATTTTACAATGGCAAGCCCCAGTCCAAGACCTTTATTTTTACCGGCCCCCTGAGTCATCACCTGCATAAAGGGATTAAAAATATCTTCAATAACAGTATGATCCATTCCTATACCCGTATCAGAAACAGTTATGTTCAATACACTGTCATATGAAATATCGAGAGTTACACTCCCCCTGTCGGTGTATTTAACGGCATTCCCGGCAAGATTAAAAACCACCTGACCAAGCCGCTCTTTGTCAATCAGGAGAGTCACATCGGCCGCTTTGTTGTTTACATTAAATATAAGCCCCTTCTCTTCGGCGGGGATACGGACTATTGATGATGTGTTCAATATAAACTCGCCGAGATTAACAGGAGCCATTTCAAATCTGAACTTACCCGATGCCACTCTCGAAAAATCCAGCAGATCTGCCATGAGCCTGAATAAATTGTCGGCGGAGGCTTTCAGCATATCGAGAAGGTTTTTCTGTTCCGAAGTTAACTCAGTACTGTAAAGCAGATTAGTCATCCCTATTATTCCGTTAAGCGGAGTCCGGAGTTCATGACTTACACCTGCGAGAAAAAATGATTTTGCCTCACTGGATTTTTCTGCATCAATTTTAGATTGAAGAGCCTCCTCCTTTGACCTGGCCAGTTCGGCAAGCGATTCATGAAGTTGATCTTTAATTCTGTTGCTGTTCTCAAGCTCGGCGTTTAAAGCATCAATCTTTTCTTTTACCCTTTTCTGAAGTACGATATTCCAGAAATAAACAGCTGATGAAGCAGTAAAAAGAATTAAAAAGAGCGGAATTATGATTCTGAAATATGAATGCTGAAAAAATCTTTTTCTTTCATAAACACTAAACCATTTTTCATAAATTCTGTCATATTCACCTGAAGTTTTAATTATATTGAGCCCTTCGTTTAGTTTTGCCAGAAGTGCGGAATCTCCATCTTTCACTGCAATACAATAATTTCTCTGAACAACCGGTTTTCCTGATGTCTGTACATTACTGATTCCCATTTCATCAATCAATATCAATCCCTGCATATGAGCCGCAATAACACAATCCCCTTCCCCTTTTGATAACGAATAGAGTGTTTCCCCAAGGTTTTTCTTTATAATGACTTTCCCGGCAGTGCCATTTTCAGTTATAAAATCATGCCCGAGGTCACCATCCTGAACGATTACATCTCTCCCCTTTATATCCTCAATACTTTCAATATCTGAACCTTTTCTTGCAAAAATTACATAAGTTGAAATAAAATGAGGAATTGTAAAATCGGCATGCTTCTCTCTCCCTGGAGTTTTAAACATACCTGTAAGAATATCAATCTCTCCGCTCTCAAGTTTTTTCCGGACTTCACCCCATGGACCAAGACTAATCTGTAAATTGAGATTCATAACGGAAGCAACACTACGGATAATATCGATATTAAAGCCTGAGGGATTCCCGGTGTCGTCATTAAACTCGAAGGGGGGATATTCATTATCGCCCATGGCAATAAGCAGATCACCATTGAATTCTATTTTCTGATTCTCTTTTTGTGCAGGAAAAATTTTATCCGGGTCATTGCCGCATGAAGTAATAATTGCAGAAATTATCAGTACAGAAAGACAAATTTTTTTAACAGAAATATTCATTTAATTATACCGGAAAATATTATCTTTTATAATATAATAAATAATTCCGGTTTATGTACAAGTAATTTATATTTTTAATATTTTAAATATAATAGAAGTTTTTATTCCTTAACTTTTCTGAAGTAAAATAAGCTATATATCTCCGCCGCCTTGACGGAGGGTAGCAAATCATTTTCGGGGGTGCGTATGCTCCGCATACGCTGTTAGTGGGGGATTACGGGGGCGCTGCCCCCGTAATCCCCCACTAAGGCGCAGCGCGAAGCGCTGTGCCCCCCAAAAAACTGCTACCATGGCGGAGGGGATATAATCACGCAGTTTATATTTTACTTCTTTTCTTACCTTTACGGATCTTTTTCAGATCGAGAGGTGTACCTTCCCATGCGTGTTCAAGGACCATGAGAATATCATCATAATCGAGCTCTTCAGGATTATATACAATCGCACCGTCATTGAGCGATAGTTTTGCTATTTCCGGAAGCTTATCCTTAGGAACCATCATATTGCCGTTTCTGTCAACAATCTCCTTAAGACAGGTGAAATGTTTACCGCCGGTTGCACTGCTGAGCTCTTTGTTAAGATCGCGAAGATATGCTATGGTTTTAAACGGTCTCTCCTTGAGAGGTGTACGGTTGTAGATCTCATCTCCCGCAAGAGGGAAAAGAAGCTCGGCAGTAAAGTGACCGGTTTTATGAAGATTATACTCAAGCCCGTAAGGGAGAAGGATACTCATACATGTTCCGTGAGCAACATGACAGATCGCGCCGACGGAGTGGCCCAGTGCATGAACCATCCCCACTGTAGAATTTGAGAAACTCATCCCCGCAAGGGCCGAACCGTTTGCAAGGGCAAGTCTCGCCTTAAGATCACCCGGCTTTGAAATTGCTGTAAGGACATTCTGGCTGATCAGCTGTATGGCCAGCATGGCAGTTACATCGCTCAGAGGATTTTTCGCCAGACATGTATATGCCTCAAAGGCATGAGTCATTGCATCCATCGCAGTTGGTGCGGTAAGGAATGGAGGTAGAGTTTTAGTCATACGCGAATCTAGAATTGCCATATCGGGCAGCAGGAACAGTGACGGAAAAAGCATCTTCACATCACGGGAGTGATCGGCAATAACCGCAACCAGTGTCATCTCTGAACCTGTACCGGAGGTAGTCGGCACGGCAATCAATGGCTTAAGCGGACGCTTTAATGCTCCGGAACCTGTAAAGTCCATAAGGTTGTCAGAGTTTTCAGAGACAAGAATATTAACACCCTTTGCCGTATCGAGTACCGATCCGCCCCCCACCGCAATAATTGAATCACATTTGGAGAATCTGTATAATTTTGCTATTTCCTTAACTGTTTTCACATCCGAGTCGGCAGGTACATTATCATAATAAGCACCCATTTTAACTTTAGTCCCAAGGGATTTCTTAACCGGATCGATAAGACCTGCCCCCATTACACCTTTATCCGTTACTATCATAGGTTTTGACGACTTAAGACTCTTCAGCATTTCAGGAAGCTTATCGAGAGCCTTGTGTCCCGAAACTACTTTAACTCTGTTGCAGAATTCGTAATATCCAGGTATATGCATATTTAACTCCTTTTCATTTTCATTGTTGGATGACACTTTGCTAGAAAGTAAATGCTCTTATGTAAATCAGCACTCTTCCCGCAAATTTTCTTACAGGATTCATCTGTGACCACTTGGGATATCTCTTCACTGCAAGCGATGTGATGATCTTAGGGAGAAGATACACCTCAATGAGATTAAGAACCCTGACAAATATTAAAGCATCGGGGAGATCTCCTGAAACAATAAACCGGTCATTGCAGAATGCCTCGCATGTCCCCTCCTGAAATGTAAAGACAAGAATAGCTCCTTCAATATTCTTAATCTTCATATCCAGTGTTACCTTCTTCCCCTTGTCATTCCAGCCCATATACTTAACGACACCGCTCTTATCCTTTCCGATGATCATTGCAGGACCATCCGGAGCAACCCAGAGCTTAACCATAAAATCATCTCTAAGCGCCGAGAACTCCTCTTTCACTTCTCTGTCAACTTTTGCAGCAGCCTGAATTGCACGTCCCACAATCCAGAGCATTACCGCCACATATATCTTTTTAACCAATTTACCCTTCGGTTTGATTTCAGGAAATTTATTTACATTCATTTTAATTTCCCCCCTTTAAATGGAATACCTTCATAGGCATGTTCAAGAATTTTAAGTGCTGCTCCTTTACCAAATTTTCCGCCGCCGCGTTTTTCCGCTGCTTCAGCTATCTTCTTAATCATATACATTGGTATATTCATGTCCTTTATTCTTCCGGGAATTACACCTTCAAGATTATCAATTAAAAGATAAAGAAGTTCCACACTCTTTTCTGCTCTTTCACTTTCATGAATTGCACAATAATTCTCAATCCCGACAAGAGGGAGAAGAAGTTCGCCTCTGACACCTGTTTTTTCGAAACGGAATTTATAATCAAGTGAATACGGCAGAACAAGTCCGGCGCAAAGGCCTGCGGGATGACCTGTCATCTTCTCCATTTCAAATCCTATTGCCCGTGCCAGACCCTCAGGCGCATTTGAATAAACAATCCCCGATATGGCCACACCATTCATAAAGCCGGATTTCTCCTTTTTATTGCAATGGCACTTCAGTGCCTTTGAAAGATTTTCGTAAACCAGCTCTATTGAAGCATAGGCAAAGGCGTCATTCACCGGATTGGATTCGCTGAATGTACAGGCTTCAATTGCCTGGGTCAGAGCAAGCATAGCGGAAGAAGCAGTATTACTCTTCTCTGTCCACTTAAGCATTCTCTTGTCGATGAGTACAAGATCGGGGAACAGATCGTCAGATTTATAAATTCGGGAATCTATAACTGCTTCATTTGAAGTTTCAGTTCCACGTGCTTCGGATGAAGGTATGAATATAAAGGGTTTTAACGGAGCGCTTTTAGTCATATCTTCAAACATCAGCAGACTGTCAGTTTTATTGGAGACAAGTATGTTCAGTCCCTTTGCTGCAGATGCAGCTGAGTCTCCGCCGATGGCAATTATTGAATCACAGCCCCTGTCCCGGAACAGCTTTGATAAATTCTGAAGAAGAGCCGTCGATGCGTAACCGGGGACTTCGTCATAAACCGCACCGATTGTTACTCCGGAATTATAAAATGATTTTATAAATGCTTTAACCATTCCATTTTTCACAGATTTTTTATCTGTAATAACAAGAGGTTTAACCGCATTCATACTCTCAAGTTCATAGGGGATATTTTCAAGGGCACCCTTACCTGAGTTGATCTTTGTTTTATTGTAGAATTCAAAATAATCGGGTATATGCATATTTATACTCCTAATGCCGCTTTTTTAATTTTTAGCTTTTTTAATGTCCGTGGTTTAGGTATACCGTTTTTATCGTAACCCCTTACCATATAATATCTGTTAAGCATCTTCTCCAGAGGTATAGCTCTCTCCTTAGTGTCGCACTTTCTTGTTTCTGTCAATAGCCGCGCAGGGAGAGTATCATCTTTCCGGGAGATCCCTTCATTTGTATTCATTAATCTTTCCAGCACCTGAATTCTTTCTCCGGCTCTGATGAATGAGGTAATCCCCATTCTCTGACCGGTAATTGATGACCAGAACTCGGGCCAAAGGCTGATATCGATAAATCTCACCGCCACAGCTGCCATTGCTGTCATTAGAATTTTAAGAACAAACTTCGGTGAAAATTTGAGAAGAGGTGTTTCCAGCTGATAAGGGAAAGCAGTGAAGAGACATGTCTGCAGTGAATTCACCGAAGAGATAACGTCCTCCTGAAATTTAACAAGAGAAGCTTTACTTCTGTAAGTATAAGGTTCAATTAAGTCCATGTAAACTTCAAGTGCAAACACCGAGTTGGCAACGTGACATGCTCCTCTATTGGCAACCGCATAGGCAAGACCCTGGCCGAATGAACCCCGCGGATCGTATGCCGGCATCTCCATCCCCTTTACCTGTATTGCAAAATCCTCACCGCCGTATTTTTTTGCACAGAATTTTGAACCCATTGCAAGATCTTTCCCGGCACCTTTCAAGAGAGCAATATCTTTAAGCATTTCGGACACTCCATCGGTTGATCCGAACTTCAGGTCTGTTTTGAACAGCCCTTTTTCACCGGCCTCCATTGCCCATGCAAGAGTTCCCCCTGCCGTTATTGTATCCATCCCCATGAGAGAACAGATTTCATTCCAATCCGAGATTTTAACCGGATCAAAAATTTCGAGATTTGATCCCATGAGGCCGATGGTTTCATATTCAGGAATCTGTCTTATCTCTCCGTTGATGTTCCCTTTGTGTCCGCATAAAATTGTACATGGTTTACAAGTGCTGTATGAAGTTTTAAATCTCTCGGCCATTGCCTCACCGGAAATTTTGTGGGCTTCACCGTGTGATCCGCCGGTAAAATTTTTAACAGGGAGAATCTGCGTTGCTTAAATTTACATTAGCGTTGGTTCCGAAATTTCTGTACGAACCGGATGTAATATCATTTCTATTTATATAAGCATTCGCTTTCTTTTTAGTCTTATCAAATTTACTCTGCTTAACGGGAACTATTTTATACTCCCCCCCTTTCGCGGAAATCGCTTTAAGGTTTTTTGAACCCATAACTGCCCCGATACCGCCCCGCCCGAGGAACCTGTGTCCTGAAGCGACATTGGCGTACCTCACAAGATTTTCACCTGCAGGCCCGATGGCCAGTGTACCGCCGCTGTCCTTTTCAATTGCAGCCTGGGCTTTTTTTGTATCGAGTCCCCATATCTTTTTCGCGTCTCTGAACTCTACACCTTTTGAGTCGATATAGAGATAAACAGGAGAGTTTGATCTCCCCTTAACCAGTATACCGTCCCAGCCTGAAGTCTTAAGCGCCATACCGAAAGCACCGCCGCATGAGCATGAAGTCATAATCCCTGTAAGAGGTGACTTTGTCACAGCGGCGAATCGCCCTGAACATGGAGCGCCAGTACCGAGAAGAACACCAGTTGTAACAGCGATAATATTATCCTCGCCCAGAGGATCAATTCCCGGCTCCATTCTATCATATAACATTTTAAGGGCCAGACCCTTCCCGCCTATGTAAAGTCTGGTGTCCAGAGGGTTCACATTATATACTTTGAAACTCCTCTTTGTAAGATCAACTTCCAGAACCTTACTGCTTGTACCGATAATTTCCTGCATATTTAATCTCCTTTTTGACAATCCTTTTCAGGGTTTCAGCAAACCCTGTCTTTTTGTAACAGGCTAAAGACTTGTCGTTTTATATTTTATAGTTCTTTAATAACTGCCGCAGCTGTTAAAGAACGTAATGCCAAAGAAGCGGATCAGCCCCCGCCTGAAATTCTGAGACATGAAACTTCCGATGATACATAAAATTTTTTCCATGAAGATATCCTGGCGCCATCGCTGAAGTAGCAGAATCTTGAAAGCTTTTTCAAACCGGCCTTCTTTAAAATATTACGCAGCCTTATTCCCGGTTTAACCGGATAAACTACACCCTTACCCATGTCATAATCATCAATCTTTAACTCCTTTTCAATGCCGGAGTAAAATTTGACGGTAATAAATATCTGATCCATAAGATTTTTTTGCCTTAATATAATTAACTCTAAGATAGGCTATTATCAGGGGAAATTCACGGAAAATCGACCGGATAGATATATCCGGACAGTTTTTTTATGAAATTTCAGTTTTTTTTGAAAAATTAAGAATGGGAATTGCAGGTTTTTTATACAGAGGGGCCAGAGCCTCAATGTGCAAAACAGGTTTCAGCTATCGAAAAAAAAAGAGGGTCTGGCACCATATTCAGACAGATTTTTTTCTCCGGAAAATAACCTGTCGGAACTGCTATTTAACAATAAAATGATAGGATTTCCGGTATTCAATAGGTGTAATGCCGGTTATTTTAGTGAAGGATTCGTAAAACGATGATTTTGAGTTGAAACCCACCTCATAAGCTATTGTTAGAACCGTCCTGTCTGGATTAGCGATGAGAAGTTTCTTTGCCTCCTCAATCCTGTATGAGTTTATGTACGTGTTAAAATTCATACTTAAACGCTCATTTAGTAGCTGCGACAACTGATGATGTGTAATATCAAGACTTGCAGCGGTATCTGCAAGGTTAATTGAATCGTCTCTATAAATATTATTTTCAGTCATAAGATTTTCAAGTCTCCGCATCACCTTATCCACGTCAAGTCCCCGGAGAAGCGAACGGGAGTAGATCCCCCTCTTAACTCTCATTGAAAGCATCTGAAGAAAGTCGGGATATCTCACACCCGCGAGATTAGTTATAATTACACAGGCCGAGATAGAGAGAGCGCTGTATCTGATATAATTTATATCCCCAAAAATATATCCGGGAATTGCCGTTGCAGAAGATATAGCAGAAAGAAATGATACCGAAAATGTGATATAGATAATGCTCCGCCCGCCATTACCCTTTAATGAAGGGATAAGAACTTTTATAAGCCAGAAGTGATAGATAAGAATCTGCCCGATAGAAGCGACTGCAAAAATCTTGAAAAGAATTACATCGGGAGAGTTTTCACCATTAATAAACTCCCTTGCCGCCTGGCCGGATGAGCTGTGGTTTACAATAAACAGATAGGAATCAGACAGGGCGGAGATAAATGCCGGTATAAAATAGAGTGCATATCTTTTCGGAACACCGGCATCGGGAAAAGAAACAATAAAGTAGGCATAATAAAGTATGGGGCAGAAAATAAAGAGTACCGTGGGATGAAAAGCCATATATTCCGGATGAACAAGAACTGCAGATGTAACCATAGCATTAAACTGCAGCAGTATTACACCAAGCAGCGTAAACAGAATAAAGAGATTATAATTCTCCCTCTTTTTCATCTTTAGAACAAGCTGGCCTGCTGCGGTGAGGAAACAGAGACATGCTCCGAAAAAGATAATGTTTTCTGCTATCATATAATCACTGTCCTAAAAGTGAGTTTTTCGTCTTTTACCGGCTTTCAGGCTTCCGGGGCCAGAGCATCAGTTTTTTAAAAAGGGTCAGAGCCGGATTTTAAAAAACAGGGCCAGAGCCCTGCTTTACTAAGAGTTTAATCCTGCAACAAAACCTTCCCATTCTTCAAGCTTTTTATGTGAAATTATCTTCAGGCCGGAATTTTTAAACAGGATAATCATATCTTTTTCCCATTTACTGCTTATTCCACTGAGAATCAGGAGACCGTCAGGTTTTAACAGTGATTTCAGGATTTGGATATTGTCCTCTATTATTTTTGAAAGCAGTTAATACCATTTAAACTCAAATTTTTATCAGCTTTAACTACCGAATCTTTATCATAATCAAAAAGCTCAATGTCCCTGACTCCCGAGAGGGCAGCCTGGATCGCCAGTACTCCGGAACCTGTTCCGATATCAAGAAAAGATAGTTTTTCAAGAGAACGGCTCTGGCCCAGAACCTGTTCCAGCATATCTCCGCAGAGTCTTGTTGTAGGATGATGTCCGTCTCCGAAAGAATCTTCCGGATCTATCTGTATTATATATTTATACTTTTTTTCAGGCAGAGAAGTACCTGGAGGGACCACAAATATATTCTCCGTAAGCTCATGTCCGGTGTACCCCTCTGCCCATTTATTCTTCCAGTCTGAGTCCTGAATTTCAGTAACATTTTCAAGATAGTTTTGATCTATCACTTCAGAAGGTTCAGATGAATCGGAGTAAATTTTCAGATAGAGTATCCGTGATATTTTTTCGAAACAGAAAGATGTCACCCCAGTACTGATCAGTTTTGAGGTATATTCATCTTCAAGTTTAGAAGGTATAACATATGTAAATTCGTACATGAATTTTATGCTAGAAAATATATCTTACGCCGATTGCAAATGAGCCTGCGGTATGTGCAAATTTTACAACTTCAAGCCCCAGACCCGCCTCAACAAAGAGATTAAGAGGTATTTCATCAAAACTATACTCAACACGCACAACTCCAAGAAGGTCTATTCTGGTGTATTCATCATCCCTGCCGTCTTTATCGTTGCCGTCACGATGCCCGAAATGAGAGTAGAGTGCGGGACCTACTGAAATGGGAAATTTTTCATTTGATATGTCCAGATTAACGACTGTAAAAAGACCGTTAACTCCCATAGTGAAGTCGTTATAATCACTCCCGAGAGTGCCATTTAGTTCGAATATGTTTGAGAATCTGTAACCGGCAGTTATACCCCAGGGATATCCCAGGGCAACTCCGGCTTTAAGCTTACCCTCGACCTTAGTGGTATCAATTTTTACTGTTTTAATATCCCCCTCTTCTGCAGATAATCTCTCCGCAGTGAGATTGAAAACCGACAGCATGAGAAAAGAAATAAAAAGTATTTTTGTTAATAAATTCATAAAAAACTCCGTTATATATTTCTATGTTAAACATAACACCATTGAAACACAATCCCTGCTCTATGCAATAAAAATTCAGAAACCTTTTTTTATCACAACGTCACTTTAATACCAGCTCATATAAATCATCTCCAATACCCGTCACTCAGCAGAAAAATAAATAAACTCTTAATTTAATATATACATTTAATAATAATAAAAAACTATTTGATAAATTAAGGATAGAATTAATGATAAGAACACCTGATGTAAAATTGTTAAATTTTAATACAGATGCGGAAGAGTGACAGGATTGATAAAGAACAGGATAATCGACCTGAAGAATAAAATCCGGAGACCATAGGCTCTGACACTTATATAAATACGAGGAAACAGCATGTCAATAGAAAAACGTGACTTTAATAAAGATGCAGCAAAATGGGATGAAAATCCGGGCCGCTTAAAAATGGCCGAATCTGTCTTTAATACAATAAATTCAAATTTAAAACTAACTAAAAACATGAGAATCCTTGACTTCGGCTGTGGAACCGGACTGCTCTCGCTCCGCCTACTCCCTCTTGTACATTCAGTGACAGCAGCAGACAGTTCAGAGGGGATGCTTGAAGTTCTAAACTCAAAAATAACTGAGCAGAATCTTGAAAACATAAAAACTCTTCTTATTGATATTGATAAAAATGAACATCTCACTGGTGAATACGATGTTGTCACCAGCAGTATGACCATGCATCATATTAAAAATCCGGCTCAGCTGCTTAAACAGTTCTATTCAATAAT
>PGXT01000057.1:39078-43274 GCA_002839285.1 Spirochaetae bacterium HGW-Spirochaetae-5
ATTTCTAAACCGGATAAGGATGGGAATGTTAACACATTTTCTGTATTTTTGATTGTTGGCAGGAAAGTTTAGTTTTTTGATTTAGGGGGTCTGCCCCTTATTTTTTGAAATAGGGGCAGACCCCCGTAAAAGTCCATTTCAAAAAAACAGGGGCAGACCCCGGAAGTCCATTTTGAAGAAGAGAGAATAATGAATCTGATAATACTCGATCCGAAAGATATACATGAAGGGAAAGTCCTCATCACCGGACAAAAACTTGAACATATACTGTCTCATATAAAACCGGTGACAGGAGATACTCTTAAAGCAGGAATTCTAAATGGTTCTATCGGGGAAGGGATTGTAACAGAAATCAGCGATTCGGGGCTTGCTCTGGCCCTGGATCTCCAGAATCCGCCGCCGTCTCCACTCCCATTGAAGCTTATACTGGCGATGCCGAGACCTAAAGTTCTGAATAGAGTTATCCAGCATGCAGCTTCCATGGGAATCAAGGAAATATTCATCATTAAAACCTGGCGGGTTGAAAAAAGCTACTGGGAAACTCCAATGCTTGAAGAGGAGAACCTTCGCAAGCAGATGATTACCGGACTTGAACAGAGCAGAGACACAATTCTTCCTGTAATTCAGATCCGAAAGCGCTTTAAACCATTTGTGGAAGATGAACTCCCTGAGATTATTAAGGGGGCTCTGGCCCTGGCTGCTCATCCGGCGGGAAAAATAGAATGTCCGCGGGGAGTTACCTCGCCGGTTACACTTGCAATCGGACCCGAAGGGGGATTTATTCCTTATGAGATAGAAGCGCTACAAAAAATCGGGTTTGAAACAGTATCTCTCGGAGAGCGGATTCTGAGAGTTGAAACCGCCATCCCGTTTATTATCGGACGGTTATTTTAATCTTATTATATCCGGAATTTTTCAATAGATACTTCAAAGATCACTCCGAATTTTAATCAATTCTTCAATCATACGATCAATTTCATCAGCGGAGAGATGCTTATCCACTCTCCCCCCACCGGGATGTGAAAGAGAAAGTAAAAAACCATCTCTATCTCTGGAAATGCTCCACTCTTCACCGCTCTGGACTGCTTCTGAATCATTAATCCACTCATGAGGATTGAACTGGGCAAACTGAATCAGGACACCGAAAGCATTTGACGGATGAATAAACAGCTCTTTCCAGTTTGCATACTTATCATTAAAACCGAAATACGGAATTTTTTCTTTTTCAAGGAATTCCCTTGCTGCTTTTATATCAGAAACCTCGAATGTGATATGATGCACTCCACCTTCACGGTCTTTCAGAAAACTATCGAGAAAACTTCCATCACCGGTCGGAGCAATCAGCTCAAGACGGGAGAGGTCACCCGCGGAATAAATCTGAAATTTATATTTTGACGACCTGTCATCACCGGCACCTCCCGACACCAGACCGAGAAGTTTAGTAAAAAAAGCATCCGCTTTATCATAATCTTTCACAGCTATCGATACGTGATCTATCCGTAATATCATCTTCATCACCCGGGGTTAATTTCTAAGTTTTTTTATTGATAAGGCTCCGGCCCTTTATATAAATTTTAAAAATAAACAGCAAGTCTTTTCAGATAAGCTTCTTCATACCAGAGAAATTTTTTTACACAATCCTCAAATGTCTCCCCGAGTTTTAAAAAGTAGTCATGCAGAGTTATCTTTACTGCTGTTTCATAATTTTTCTGCAGATACACGTTTATAAAACCGGTGTAATTTTCTCGCGGATCGCGTGACAATCTTTTTCTAACCGGATTAAATCCGATATACCATAAAAGCCAGAGTAAATAATTTTCCGGATTGTCCGAGTGTTCAATTATTGTTGAGCCGAATCTGTCATTCCAGAAAGAACCGGTTTTGCCTGTTGAACGGTTGTATTTTTCGGCAATTCTGGATTTTATATACTGCATTATGCTCGAAATCGTCTCCCGGTTTTCCAGTGTCTTTATTATCAGATGAATATGATTCCCCACAGGCTCAGCGGCGATGAGTTCAAAATCGTACTTTTCCTGGCACATTAAAATTGCTTCTGTAAAATATCTTTTTACCGAACTGCTATGAAAGAGATTTCTTCTTCCGTGACATCTTGAAAAGCAGTGGTATGTTACTCCCTGTTCTATTACCCGTAATTGTCTAGGCATTTCCCCTCTCCTCTGTTTATTATTAATACGTTTGTGAAATGAAAAAAATAAAATTTTTTTTGTAAAGAAGGGGGCAGACCCGATTTTTTTTATATTTTTTTGATGCAGGGAGAAAAATGAGTGCCAGACCCGATTTATATTGAATTCAAAAGAAAGTGCCAGACCCTTAATTCAAACAATCCGGTGCCAGACCCGAACAAAATACACCCGATCCAGAATCCGCATCTGCACACGAAATTCATCACAAAACAGTTTTTGCATGGACATTCCTCTACCTCAGGAATATATTATGATCAAAAATCAATAGTGCATAATAATCTCACTCAATCCCTGGAGACCACCATGAAAAAGCCTTTGAAAATTGCGGGAATCGTCGCTATAGCTATAACAGGAGTTGCCATCATACTCTACACCGGAATAAATATTTTTTTTAACTCCAGATCACCGGTCATTGACGGAGTATTTTATACTGAGGGGATCTCTGAAAAGACCACTGTCATTCGTGACAACTGGGGCATCCCTCATATCACTGCACAAAACGGCAGCGATGCATACTTTGCATACGGCTTTACCGTTGCGCAGGACCGGCTCTTCCAGATGGAACTTCAGCGCAGGCTGGCACTTGGTGAACTTTCGGAAATACTCGGCCCATCCTTTATAAAGATCGACCGTATGTTCCGGACATATCTTCTAAAACATACCGCTGAGGAATACCTGAGACATCCGGAAAAAATCGATCCGGAAGCGCTTAAATTGCTCGATTCATTTCTTGCAGGAGTTAATCACTTCGTTAATACACAGAAACTCCCGGTGGAATATGCTTTAATTGGTCATAAACCACGTGAATTTTCACGCCTCGACGTCCTGGGGATGTTCGGATATATGGCATACTCGTTTACCGATGCAATAGATACAGACTCCCTTAACACAATTTTAAAAGAAAAGTGTCCGGATAAGGGTATAAATGAACTTTTTCCGGGTTATACTAAAGAAGAACCAGTAACTATAATGGAAACTTCTGCGGATTTTAAAGTGCCAGACCCGTTATCTCAAATCAGAAAAATGGAAGGGTCTGCCCCCGATTCAATTTCAGCTTCAAATCTGGTGCCAGACCCGCTAAATCCAAAACCGGGGGCAGACCCGTACAAACAAAACCTGCACCAGCGGATAATCACAAACATCAAATCCATCCTAACCGGAACCGGATTTGCAGACAAACAAACAAATGAACCAACTTTTCGCGAACTTGCCGCAAGAATATGTCCTCCATTTAAAGGGAGCAACTCCTGGGTCATAGCCCCGTCAAGATCGGCCTCGGGAAAGGCTATTCTTGCTAATGACCCCCATGTTGCTCTGTCCCACCCTGGAGTATGGTATGAAGCCCATATCTGTTTCCCCGGATTTGAGGTTTACGGTTACCATATCCCTATTATCCCCTACCCGATGCTGGGCCATAACAGTAAAAAAGCATGGGCCGTGACAATGTTCGAAAATGACGACCTTGACCTCTATGCCGAAACATTTAACCCCTCTGACCCTACACAGGTGATGTATAAGGGTAAGTGGACAAAAATTACCGTAATTAAGGAGACTATAAAAGTAAAGGGCCAGAGCGACGACACGCTGGAGATACGCATAACTCCCCACGGTCCGATAATAACTGAATTTATTGAAAACTATACGGGAAAACCTGTATCGATGTGGTGGGTCTACCATAAGGTTTATAACCCGGTACTGGATGTGGGCTACGGATTGAGCACATCGTCAACACCGGAAGAGTTCCGCCAGGCCGTATCTAAGCTGGCCGCGCCTGGACTCAACCTCTCATACGCCGACAGCAAAGGGAATATCGCCTGGTGGGGAGCGGGACGGATTCCTATCCGCCCGAAACACATTAATAGTAGAGAAATTCTTGACGGAGCATCGGGACGTGATGAAATACAGGGACTTATCCCCTTCTCACAGAACCCGCACATGATAAACCCCTCCAGCGGGATAATAATAACAGCAAACAACAAGTCCACCATCCGC
>PGXT01000243.1 GCA_002839285.1 Spirochaetae bacterium HGW-Spirochaetae-5
TCATGGAAAAACTCTTGCAAAAATAATACTCCTTATACAAAACAATCTGAAGTGAGATAACATATCTGTTATCCGGATATTGGGGGATACCGTAGAATGAGACTGAGAATTGCCGAACCTGAAATAGATACAGACAATCCATTTCGTAATGATAAATTAAACAGAGAGCAGAGCGCTCTTGTACTGACAGAGCTTTTCAGCAGTATTGAAGGTCCCTTCAGTGTCTGCATCAATTCGCCATGGGGAATGGGGAAGACGACTTTTATCAGGATGTTCAGGGAACATCTGTTAAATCACGGTTTTCCGGTTGTTTACTTCAACGCATGGGAGACCGATTATCAGGATAATCCTCTAATTGCCTTTATCGGAGAGATCGGTTCAGGTTTAGATGAACTGAAAAAACATGGATTCGAAACAGAGAGCGCCAGAAAAACTTTCAAGAAGCTGAAAAAGACCGGAAAAGATATATTAAAAAAATCCATACCTGTTGCAGTAAAAACTGCGGTTCATAAAGCGCTGGATATCGAGAAGGGTGTTGAAGATGCTTTCTCTGATTTTACTCTAAGCGTACTTGAAAATCAGATAAAAAATTATTCAGCAACCAAAGACCAGATGAAACGATTCAAAGAGCAGTTGAGAGAAATGATTGATGAGCTTCAGGCTGACGGCAGAAGAGATTTGAAAATCAGACCGATGATATTTTTCATTGATGAGCTGGACAGATGCAGGCCGGAACATGCAATACAGGTGCTTGAAAAAGCTAAACATTTTCTCGATATTGAAGGTGTTATCCCTGTTTTTGGAATAGATATGGAGCAGATGGGGCACTCTGTTAAAACAGTCTTCGGTCAGAATATGAAAGAGCGGAGCTATCTGCGTAAATTTTTTGATCTTGAGTATAATATGCCTTCAGATAATTATACCGGAGAATTATACTGCAGATATATGTCAACAGAATCATCGATAACCGGGGTTTTAAATAGAAATGAAAACGCTGCAGATCTTATAGAGGAACTTCAGTATTCAGCCATGTTAATGACATCGACCTTTTCATTGTCATTAAGTGACCTGAATGTTCTTTTTAATTCTGTTTATCTGATACTGCTCACCTGTGAAAATATTAAAAACGAAACGGTCGCTTTGTGTGTAATACTTGTTTCATTAAAAATGCGTAATGTAAAACTGTTCAATCAGGTGTTAAATAAAGAGAGAACAGTTTTTTATGTAATAAATGAACTTAACAAAGTTAAAAAAGACAATAATATTGTAAAAGAATATGACAGATATTTTCTGGAGAGAAGGCTTATCTCCCTTAGTCTAAAAAAAATTACAGACACAGATTATCAGCATCAGCTGAATTTAACACCTGTGGCATATCATAATGAACTGAATAATATCTACAAAATAATAAAAGATAAAAACAGATTACACAGTATTGAGCTTTTCACGGAATCTCTGCTGAATAAAATCAGGCTGCTGGACTCGTTTAAATTTACAGAATAGATTCTATTCTTAAATCAGATTACGTCTTGCCGCTTCTGAATGAAGTTCGTCTCTGAAATCGGGATGTGCTATTTTAATTATATTCTTTACTCTCTGCCGTACCGACTGTCCTTTGATTTTAGCCACACCGAATTCGGTAATTACATAATCTGCGCATGATCGCGGAGTTGTGATTATTCCTCCAGGGGTAATATTCGGTACTACCTTGGAGATCATTTCTCCTCCGGCGGACCGGGGTCTGGCAACGGCCTGCATTGCTATAATTGAAACTCCCCCTTTTGACTGGAATGCTCCGTCAACAAAGTCGAGCTGGCCGCCGGGATGAGTGTACTGTTTCCACCCCATGGACTCGGAGCATATCTGTCCGGTAAAGTCAACCTGCAGACAGGCATTTATTGAAACCAGATGATCGTTCTTTCCAATGATATGAGGATTATTTACAAAATCGACGGGATGAAACTCAATTCCGGGATTATCATCTATCCAGTCGTAAAGCGACCTGGTTCCCATTGCAAATGTGAAGATGGAACGGTTGGGCATAAAAGTTTTCTTCCTGTTGGTATAGATCGCGCATTGTATCACAGGCCATCTCGGAGTGAATTCCCAGATCCTTTACATGTGTCTCAAGGAAAGCCTTTGCCACGGCATTAGGGATACTGCCGATACCCAGCTGAATAGTTGAGCCGTCTTTAACAAAGTCGGCGCAGTATCTACCTATAATCATCTCCTCGGAACTCATACCTGAAGATTCAGGGAGAACTGCAAGGTCCTGCTCCTCTTCGACTATGGCGTCTATTTCTGAAATGTGTATATAATTCATTCCACGGCTGCGGGGCACCTGACTGTTGACCTGAGCGATTACAGTATAGCGGTAATCCCCCTCTCGCCGTTTCCGTGCCGCATTAAGTGCAATGGGGAGGGTCGCGTCTGCTCCAAGCCCAAGGCAGAAGTAGCCGTGTTTATCCATGGGAGTTACCATGAGCATGGCCACATGCATGGGGCGGAAGTTTTCATCGGTGTATATTTTCGGGAGTTCG
>PGXT01000244.1 GCA_002839285.1 Spirochaetae bacterium HGW-Spirochaetae-5
CAACAATGTCGTCGGTATTCTTTCGGAAAAAGATATAATGAACTATATGTTCAGCGGGAATTTAAGCGCGGCGGTTATCTCCGAAGCGATGACGAAAAATGTTGTCAGCATGACAAGTGAGACCGATTTAGACAAGGTGGCGCTTTTGAAATTCCGATGTTCTAACAATATCAAAAGCGATATAATTACGCGGCCCGACAATTTCATCGCCTCGCCACTGTAATTATCCTGAAAAATGCGGGAAAACACAGTTTTTTAATGCAATAAAATGTTGATTTCCCGACTGAAAAAATGTATAATAATAACGAAAAATTGCTTCTGACACAACCTTCACTAATAGTGAAACTTCTGTCATATGGGAAAAGGACTACAAAAAATTCATTTTACCTTCGGAGAAGAAGGTTTAACATTTCTTGCTGGATTTCCAGTAATTTATCAATTTGCAAAATCACTGAACTTAAAGCGATTTTTCCAGCGTTATTTGAACCTATCACATCGCAACACTTACTTTCATTGGTCAGACCTTCTTTTGTCCCATTTTTACTATACCATTGCCGGCATAGAACGATTAGACCATTTAACTTCAATGAAAAACAACGGTCTGATTCCGGAATTAACCGGGCTTCCCAAATTACCCGGAACCAGAGCGATGCGGGACTTCATTTTGAACATGACGCCGGAAGACCTGACACAGATAGAAAGAGTTCACGACATAATCAGACAAAAAATATTTCATTATCCCAGCATATTGACTTCTGCAACTTTGGATTTCGATTCAAGTGTTCTGACAGTTTATGGAAATCAGGAACTTGCAGAAGTTGGCTACAATCCTTTCAAGCATGGCAGAAAATCATATCATCCTGTGTTCGGTTTCGAAAGCCATCTCAGAATCAGTCTCAATGGAGAACTCCGACCCGGCAAAAAGACAAACAAATCAGAAGTTATCCCGTTCATAGAGACCGCTTTGAAAAAAATACCTTCTACCATTGCAACATCAAGAACTCGTGCCAGAGCGGATGCCGGTTTCTATTGCTGGCCGACAATCAAGTTCTTAGACGGAAACGGTTACGGTTTTGTCATAGTTGCACAAGTGACCAATCCCATAAAAATGCAGTTGACAGGTCTAAAATATCGTATTTTCAATCATCAACTGAAATTAGCAGTTGCAGAATTCCGGTATCAACCGCACGGCTGGAAAAAAAAATATCGTTTTGTAGTTATGCGGTATCAACTACCACCGAAACCAGAAATCAGTCAGCGAACACTGTTAAAAATAGAGCGTTACGAATACCATGTGTTTGTGACAAATCTGGACTTATCGCCGGAACATGTCTGGTATTTTTACAGAGACCGTGCGGCAGTGGAAACCTACGGTATCAAAGAACTAAAACTGGATTTTTTCATGAGCAAAATTCCAACCAGAAAATTTTTAGCGAATCAAGTACATTTGAAACTACTGCTTCTGGATTACGATTTGTTCCGTTGGTTTCAGATGTTATGTTTACCGGAACAATTCCAATCCAAAACATTGAAATGGATACGCCGAAATATTTTAGTTGCACCGGGAAAATTCACTACACCCGGTCACAAAAATATACTGAAATTTCAGAGAAATCATCCAAACGAGAAACTGTTAAAACAGATATATCGCAACGCACAAAAAGTAAGGTCATTGCTAAAATAGGTCAATTTGCAAATGACCTTTGCGGGCGTACCGACGAGCTCACTGTAAAAAATGGCTCTTTCCCGCATTATTCAGGTTAATGGTTCGCCAAAAGGCGGAGAAAAGATATCCGGTATTATCGGTAAAATGCCGTCTGAGAAAATTTCCGATATTGTTGAGGCGGTATATTTAATGAAAAGCACCTTAACGCCCCGCGGCCCGATTTATGAAGTTATTGAAAAATTTCAACTGGAGGAAAAGTGATAACAAAAAAGTGGTTAAGTGATTATGTGATTAAGTGGTTAGGTAGAAGCATACTTAAGTGTGCGATACTGTTTTTACTATCCACTTATCCACTTATCCACTTATCCACCTGC
>PGXT01000245.1 GCA_002839285.1 Spirochaetae bacterium HGW-Spirochaetae-5
GCAATAATCTTTGTTCTTGACAGTATCTGTTTCATTTTTCACCCGCTTTCCCGGAAATTATTTTTTTGATTTTCCCTGATTCGCAACTTCGGCCATTGCCTTTGCAACTGCCTCTGGATCTCCAAGGTAATAGTGCTTTACCGGTTTCATGTCCTTATCAAGTTCATATACAAGGGGCATCCCCGTGGGGATATTAAGATTTACAATGTCAGCTTCAGAGATGTTATCGAGATATTTAATAAGTGCACGGAGACTGTTCCCGTGAGCCGCAACAATTACATTTTTTCCATCCTTTACCGCCGGTGTTATTACAGAATGCCAGTAAGGAAGAAATCTATCCACTGTATCTTTTAAACATTCAGTTAAAGGGATATCTTTATATTCAACATCTTTATAACGGGGATCCCTTGCGGGATTGCGCGGGTCTTTTTCATCTAAAGGGGGCGGAGGGATATCGTAACTTCTTCTCCATATCAGAACCTGTTCATCGCCGAACTTTTCAGCAGTTTCAGACTTGTTGAGCCCCTGAAGATCTCCATAATGCCTTTCATTGAGCCTCCATGAATTATGCACGGGAATCCACATAAGATCAAGCTCTTCAAGAACTATCCATAAAGTTTTAATCGCACGCTTTAGAACCGAGGTATAGGCAACGTCAAAAACGAAACCCTCTTTTTTAAGCACAACTCCACCCTGCCTGGCCTCCTCTCTCCCTTTGTCAGAGAGATCAACATCTGTCCAGCCGGTAAATCTGTTTTCCATATTCCATATGCTTTCACCATGACGAAGAAGAACTACTTTATACATAAAAACCACCTCACATAAGCCGGAATAATCTTAACAGATGATTTAATATAATAACAAACAGCGGGATTATCGATAATTTTTTACTGTAATAATTCCTGATCATATATTTTAGTGTAAAATAGAAAAATTACATAATCCCGCCATCTCAGGCAGGGGTAATAGTGCTTTATTTGTTTAAAATCATTATGTAATAAAACTGAATTTTCTATGCTAATAATATGCTCTATTCAGCCCTGAACCCGTTATCAATCCTGACCAGATCAAGATACCTGTCTGTAAAACCGTTGTCCGATTTATAATAAATCTTCATCCAGCGGGGAGGATAAAACTCTCCAGTATCATCAAGCATATCAATCTGTGAATCGAGCTCGTACTTCCATACTCTCCATAGTGTGTGGTATCTCATGAGCAGTTTACCATCTTCTACGCGCCATGCATCGGGCATAGCAAGTGAAGTGCATTCGGGATCACCCCTCTTCGCGCATTTAAACCTGTCATGAAATTCAATTTTACCGTCTTTTTTAAATACAGCTCTCAGCACAATTTCGTTATTCTCCAGAATTACAAATGTCTGTCCGGATAACGAATCACTTAGAGTTTTATTATATCTTTCCAGATAGGATTTACGGCTCTGATCAAGTCCTTGAAATGAAATCCTCTTTCCATTATTAAAAAAACCGATCTCGGTTATGCCGGACCTGTCCGGTTCGCTCCCCATGTAATACTCGTCATCCCTTGTGCGGAATTCAATTTTTGCAACAGCATACTCACCCTTCAGATCTATGCTCTGATACTCCATAGAATCTTTCAAAGAGGCATAGACAAGAACCCTTCCGTTTTTATCATCTTCAATTCTTACTACACCTGTCATCTTCTTAACCACGACTTTCTCTTCCACAATTACGGAAGGAATGACTTTTTCAGATTCCGCAGGGGGCTTTTTCTCTTCTGTTTTCTTTTCTTCTATTTTCTTTTCTTCTTTTTTTATCACCTGTTTAACTTCAGCAGCAGTATCCTTCTTTACTTCTTTTGCTGATTCTGCTTTTTTCTGAACAGCAGGTTTTTTTTCAGTACTCTTTTTATCTTCTGTTTTTTTAACTGCCGGTCTGGCAACTGCAGGTTTCACACTTTTCTTTGCGGGGGATTTCTTAACCGCCGCTGTTTTCTTTTCTGTTTTCTTTTCAGTTTTTTTAACAGCAGTACTTTTTTTCACAGGAGTTTTCTTAGCCGGTACTTTTTCCTGTATTTTTTTTTCACTCTTCACAGGTTTTTTAACATCCGGGAGAACAGTTTTTTCTACAGATTTATCCGGCTCAACTTTCCCTGAAGGATCAACTCCAGCCAGTTCCTTCTGAACAGCAGTATTTTCATTTTCGTCTTTAATAGTACTTTTCTTTGCAGCCTCTTCAGCGATTCTTTTTTTTATAGCTTCGCTATTAGAAATTTTATTTTTTTTTGAATCGGTAATTTCAATCACGGTATCAGATGCAGTGAGAAGGAACTTTACTCCTTCAGGTTTATACTCATTAAATATTTCAAGATCATCGCCATACACAACTTTTTCCGGTGTGTCAGGCTTTTTTATATCCTCTTTTTTTTCTTTATCCGGTTCAGGTTTAACACCATTTTTATTTTCCGGTAATGATTTATCTTTTTTTTCAGTATTATCTTTTTTCTCAGGGAGTTTTTTAATTACTTTTTTTTTCGGTGATGGTCTCTTCTTCTTTTCAATAATTTGTTTATCTGATTTAACAGCAGTTGTATACACAGTGTTATTTCAATATCACGTTCCCTGTTCTGTTTTTTAAAAAAGCTTTTATCTGAAGCATTACCGTTTATAATTTTTATCTGATCAATTGTAACAGGTTTACTGAACTCCATGGTAAAATCGGAATATAGCGCGGCACTCTTCAGGTCACCATCAAAGGCATTATAGGGGGAATCGGTAACGGGATCTCTTCTTTCATTAAACGGTATCGGCTCCATGGACAATTTTACAATAGAAATACCTTCATCAGTGACAGAGTGAAGGAGAGCCGGCATTAAGAATAATAAAAGTATAATAAAAAGATGTTTTTTCATCAGCAGCTCACTTATACTATGGAAATCTGAGGAGATTATTGCTCTCCTCAGATTTCACTCTATATGATATCTTTTAATAATTCAATCAGTATTTTTTCAAAGGGGTTTTTAATTCAGGCTTCAGGTTAACAGTCTATTATCAAAAAAAACCCGGCATCATGGCGATACCGGGTTTTTCTGTTAAAACTATATTTTGTTAAAGCTTCACAATGCTTTTGAATAAAACTTAGAAAACAAACTGTGCAACCATTCTTGCTGTATACGCATTCTGTCTATCAAGTACAGTTGCGTTTCTTTGTATATAGCTAGTCTGCCCCTGCATTATCATAAGGTTATATGCGCCGCTTAAGTCCTCATGTGCAACGGGAGCATCAATCATAATGTCAAGATCCATCTTAACTGTCAGATTCTTTGTAAGATAAAAATTTAAAGCCGGGTTGATCTGTTGAACAGGCTTGCTGTCGGTGAAAATTGGATATAAACCAGCCGGTCCATATTGTGATGCAGTTGCACCGGTTATGGTACTTCCTTTGTATGCCAATTCTTCATCAGGAATGATTATAGCATATCTAAAAGCAACTTCAACAGGTAAATATGTTATAGAAAACTGAGCCTGTCCGCCTTTTAGAGTCAAAGAACCTGCTTCGCTATCATACTTACCATAGTTGGCTTCGGCTGCAACGAAAAATTTCATACCTGAAAACTCTGTCTGATATGCAATATCAGCTTCATACTGTGCAAGAGATGCTTCATTCAAATCTTCAATATTTGCCTGGCTTAAATACGGGTTCCATCCCGCGTTTTTAAACCATGATGTATCTGTCTTTTTAGTGGTAAAAACCTGTCCATGCCCTACAGAACTGTTCTTCTCGTATGATCCGCTGAC
>PGXT01000058.1 GCA_002839285.1 Spirochaetae bacterium HGW-Spirochaetae-5
CCAACCCCTCTCTTTGGAAAGAAAGAGAGGGGAGTTTGTTACAGCGAATTTATTGTGTTTTTCAGAGAAATATTTTTTTTACGAAGCCCCTCTTTTTTTCATCAAAGAGAGGGGCGCGGCAGAAGCCGGGGGTGAGTGTGAATAGTTTTAATGAAAATCTATCCGGTCACAACACTGGTTTCATTTAACTTGGTACAATTAATTCTTCTATTCCGTATCCCCTCCGTTTTTTCCCGAATGAGGATGGTAAAGATCATAAACTTTTTTCAAACGGGCTTTTGTCGTATGGGTGTACACCTGTGTAGTTGAGAGGCTTCTGTGACCGAGCATCTCCTGCACTGCCCGGATATCTGCTCCGTTATTCATCAGCTCTGTTGCGAAACTATGCCTTAGCGTATGAGGAGATAATTTATATGAAAGCCCCGCAGCTGCTGCTCTTTTCATCACAAGGTTGTACATCCCCTTTACTGATATACCCTTCCCGCTCTTATTAACAAAAATAAAATCAGATTTAACAGTAAACTTCAGGTCTCTTTCCCGGATATAATCTTTCAGCAGACCGACAGTTTCATCTGTAATAAAAAGCATTCTTTCAATACTCCCCTTTCCCGACACTTTCAGCCGCCCTGAATCAAGATCGAGATCGGCAATGAGTGAACCTGCTATTTCCGAGATCCTTGCTCCTGTTGAATAAAAGAGCGCAATTGCAGTTTTATCTCTGAGATCGAAGAAATCGTGTATTTCAAAAGAGGTAAGTTCGTTGTACTCTTTAAGATAAAGAAACTTAGGGAGCCTTCTCTCTTTTTTAGGATAAATTAATTTTTTAGAGGGATTATTTTCAATGAAACTTTGCCTGTGCAGATAATTAAAAAAGGATTTTATAACTGCAATCTTTCTTTCCAGTGAAGATTTCTTTAATCCACGGTCATAACAGTATTCCAGGAAACTTCTCAGGTCACTGACTGTAACAGTAAGAATATCAGGTTCATCACCGGTTATAACGCAGTCCAGCTCATAATAGTTTTTAAACTCCTCGTCAACTTTCCCGGAAAGGAAATCTACAAGCTGCAGAAGATCGCTTCTGTAATCTCCTGCAGTATTTGAGGAATAGTTCTTTTCATATGTTATATAATCAAGAAAAGAATCTATTAAATTATACATTACTCCTCTGCATCTTCTTCAGGAGTTTCGATAACGGCAGGCTCATCAAGAAGTTCAACTTTAAAACCACAATCCGGACTGAAACAGATAAGCTCCTCGCCGCGTCCTTTTATTTTCTTTGTAAACAACAGTTTCCCGCACTTCGGACACTCTTTATCCGATGGGGTATCTCTTGTAATAAAATCACACTCGGGATAATTGCTGCAGCCGAAGAATCCGCCTCTTCTTCCGCCGGCTCCGCGTTTGACAACGTTCCCGTCACACTTTGGACATTTACCAAGAGGAAGAGATTTAGCATTTCTGCACTCGGGAAATCCGGCGCATGCAAGAAAGAATCCGAATCGGCCGAGTTTCTTCATCATCTTATTTCCGCACTTCTCGCAGACATGCTCGGTCTCTTCATCAAGAATACCTTTCATCTCGGCAATGTTTATCTCTGCCTGATCGACTAGCTCTTTAAAAGGAGTATAGAATTCACCAAGCATTTCGACCCAGTTTATCTGAGATGCTTCAACCTCGTCGAGCTTCTCCTCCATTGCCGATGTGAAATCTATAGAGACCAGTGATCCGAAGTGACCGGACATTATATCATTTACAATTTTACCAAGGAGCGTAGGCTGAAGCTGCTTCCCCGATCTTGTTATGTAGTATCTTCGTATAAGTGTATCAATTGTCGGCGCGTATGTGGAGGGACGGCCTATACCCGATTCCTCTAAAAATTTAACCAGAGACGCATCATTAAATCTCGGCGGAGGAGTAGTAAAATGCTGTTCAGGTTTAAAATCTGTTACGGGAACAGCGTCCCCCTCTTTGAATGAAGGGAGAGTATTTTTTTCAGACTTGCTCAGTTTTTCAACTTCTGTAAAACCTGAAAAGAGAACTTTATTACCCGTTGCCCTGAAAAAAGAATTAACACTGCCGAGATTCACGGTTAAAGATTCCGTAACCTCAGGAGTCATCTGGCAGGCGATAAACCTCCTCCAGATAAGATCATAAAGCCGGTACTGGTCTCTTGTTAAATCATTCTTTATAAGCTCTGGAGTTTTACTCACATCGGCCGGTCTTATAGCCTCGTGCGCATCCTGAGAATTTTTTTTCATCTTATAAATGTTAGGAGTGTCGGGGAGATAATCAGGTTTAAAATTATTCTTAATGTAATCTCTTGCCATTGCTATTGCATTTTCAGATATACGTGTTGAGTCAGTTCTCATGTATGTAATAAGACCGGTCGGACCGAATCCTGTCAGATCAATACCTTCGTACAGCTGCTGAGCTACAATCATTGTCTTCTTGGATGTAAATCCAAGCCTGTTAACAGCATCCTGCTGCAGTTTACTTGTAATATATGGGGCCGGAGCTTTTCTTCTTCTCTCCTGAGTCTTTATCTCTGTTACAGTAAGATCTCTCCCTGCAACATCAGCCATTACAGCATCCATCTCGCTCTTATTCGTAATTTTAAGTTTTTCATTTTTATAGTGAGTCAGCATTGCAGAAAATTTTTTACCATGGTGAGAGCACTCTGCCTCTAGCGTCCAGTATTCCTGAGGAATAAAATGATCAATGGCACTCTCGCGGTCACAGATAACCTTAAGCGCAGCAGACTGGACTCGCCCGGCAGAAAGACCGCGCTTGACCTTCTTCCATAAAAGAGGGCTGATATAATAGCCCACTATCCTGTCAAGAACCCTCCTGGCCTGCTGAGCATTGACAAGATCAATATCTATCTCTCTCGGATTAGCAACCGCTTCTTTAACCGCAGCCTCTGTTATCTCATTAAATTCTATCCGCTTGATATCACTATTCTTACTGGCAAGAGCATTAGCTAAATGCCACGAAATCGCCTCCCCCTCGCGGTCAGGGTCAGTGGCAAGGAGCACATTTTTGACTGAACCAGCCTGTTTTTTCAATTCGTTGAGGATCTTGGCTTTACCCCTTATTGTAATATATTCAGGTTTAAAACCGTTCTCCACATCTATAGCAAGACGGGATTTAGGGAGATCAATTATATGACCTACTGAAGATGAAATTATATATTTGTCGCCAAGGTACTTATTTATAGTTTTTGCCTTGGATGGTGACTCAACAATAACCAGTGTTTCAGGCTTATTTTTAGATTTTTTCACCCTGGATTTCGAATCAGCAGCAACCGGTTTTTCAGGTTTTATTTTGATTTTTTTTGCATTAGATGGTAATTCAACAATAACCTGTGTTTCAGGTTTTATTTTCTTTGTCATTTATTCTATTCCAATAGGTTAATATTTTAAACACACATTCGTATCTGAAATTATTTGTCAAATAATTCTTTTTTATGAATTTAAGCAATTAATGTCTAATCATAAACCGGAATAATGATTTATTTATCAATATTTATCAGTTAATACTCTTATTTGACGCATCGAAAGAGCAATATTTATCTTTTTTGCATCACATTGATAACTTAAAAAGCCTGTTCCCCCTTCTTGAAATGAATCCTTCAATTTCAAGAGTAATAATAGCCTGATTCACCTCATCTGCTGAAAAATTATTTCTTCTTATAAAATCATCAATATCAATAACCCCGTTTTTCAACTCCTCATTAATTTTTATTTCAACGGTAGTTTTAAACTCCGGTAAAACCTGATTTTCATCTTTCTCCAGGTTTAAAATGAGCTGTTTTTCAGATATTCTGCTCTCTCTTTTAGCAGAAGGTGTAAACTCCCCCTGCAGCAGCGCCCCATCCTCTTCGCCAAGAAGATCACTCATGTCCGAAAATATAGCAGCGCCCTGTCTTATCAATTCGTTACACCCTGTATATTTTTCATCAAATGCGTTACCGGGACAGACATAAAGATCACGGTTCTGCTCAATGGCGTACTTTGCAGTAATCATTGCGCCGCTTTTCAATGGGGCCTGAACCACTATAACAGCTTCAGACAAACCGCTGATTATTCTGTTTCTTTTTGCAAATGTCCACTTCTGACCGGTGCCGATTCCCGGAGGATATTCCGAGATTATACAGCAATTCCCCGACCGGCATATCATTTTATATAAATCACTGTTCTTATAAGGGTAAACTACATCGACACCGCCGGGAAGGACCGCCACGGTACTTCCATTTACATTTAAGGCGCCAAGATGGGCACTCCGGTCTATACCAAGGGCCATTCCGCTCACAATAGTATAACCGGCAGAGGCCGCTCTGATGGAAATTTTCCCTGTTATCTCTTCAGATTTTATATCGGAATTTCTTGTCCCAACCAGAGAGATCATTCTGCCTTGGGGCAGTTCTCCGATGACATAGAGAACCAGAGGGGGGTTGTGAATCTCCTTCAGAAGTTCCGGATAAATATCATCCCAGAGTGTTATGATCTTAACATTTTTTTCCCTGCACCTGCTGATAATCATTTCAGATGCCCTGTCTGCAGCTGGTGAATATTTTGCAGCAATAATCTCCTGTGTTTTCAGAAGCTCCGGAGAGAGCTCCCTGACCATATCAACTGGTGAACCGGTAAGACTGCTCCATAGACCCAGTTTTGAAGGGGTTGAAAGAATAGAGAGTGTTACAGCCGATTTTAAAACTTCACTTGCATTATACATATTCATATTTTTCGTCCTGAATAGATTCATTTAATATTAATACGTCTGAAACTCATTTTTTTTCGAAAAAAATTCTCTCCGATAGCGAAAGATGATAAAATTATTACCCCCGCCGCCTTCGGCGGCGGGGGTAATAATGGTTTATTCACTTTGAAAAAGTTAAGCGATAAATACTAAAAATTTTTATAGTTTATTTCTGTATTTTCAGTATTATTAAATAAGCTGTTAATAACCGGCTTATCCTTCTAATCATCGCCGGCAGTTAAACAGGTAAGTTTACTTTATAATATAAACTGAGAATAGATATGAAAGAGAATGATAAATTAAAAGAGATAATCCGTCTGGGGTCAGAAATTAACACTGTACAGGATCTTGATATTCTCCTGGAGAGAATACTCTTCGAAACCAGAAAAATTGCCAATGCCGATGCCGGAACAATTTACATAAAAAACAGGGATGACCTGGTATTTACTCATGCTCAGAATAAAACACTATCGGACAGACTCCCTGCGGGGAAAAAATTAATTTATTCAACATTCAAACTCCCCATAACCCAGAAATCCCTATCGGGATATGCCGCCCTGACCGGAGAGACGATTATTGAACAGGATGTCTACTCGATAAATGATAAACCATACGGGTTTGATAAATCATTTGATGAAAAAACCGGTTACAGAACTAAATCAGTTATGACAATCCCGCTGAAAAATGAAAGAAATGATATACTCGGGGTCATGCAGATAATCAATCCGAAAAATACATCCTGTGAAATAACAGGATTCACAGATGAGGATATACTCTATATTCAGCATTTTGCCGGAATGGCCAGCATGGTAATACAGAAGGCGCAGATGACCAGAGCCTTAATTCTTCGAATGATACAGATGGCCGAAATGAGGGACCCGAAGGAGACGGGAGCTCATGTAAACAGAGTAGCATCATACTCCGTGGAGATGTATGAACTCTGGGCGACCCGTAAAGGTATCCCTCTTCATGAGATAGAAACAAACAGAGATATTCTCAGAATGGCAGCAATGCTTCACGACATCGGAAAAGTCGCCATATCCGATCTGATCCTTAAAAAACCTGCAAAATTTTCCAGAGATGAATTTGAGATAATGAAGTCTCATACATATCAGGGTGCACGAATATTTTACGAGCCTCAGTCCCTGGTCGATGAAGCCGCGAGAGAGGTTGCGCTTACACATCATGAAAGCTGGGACGGAACAGGCTACCCGGGTCATGTTGACATTCTTACCGGTGAACCTTCGAAAAAGGATATTATAGGGAATCCGGTTCCGCTTAAAGGGGAAGAGATACCGCTTTTCGGCAGGATAGTAGCCATTGCCGATGTATACGATGCATTATCTTCAAAAAGAGTCTACAAGGAATCATGGGGAGAAAAAGAAGTCCTGGATGAAATTAAATCTTTATCGGGAATCAGATTTGACCCGGAACTTGTTGATGTTTTTTTTGAATGCATGGATGTTATCAGGTCAATCAGAGAAAAATATCCGGAGAGTGAATAAAGATGTCTGAACCAACGGAACTTGATCTATATCTGAAAAATAATCCTTGGCCGGAGGAGCATTACGGTAAAACACAAATCGATTATCTCTACAATTATAATATAAAAATGTCGCCCGATGAATTGTGGCCCATGGTATCAGACACATCGGAGATAAACAGACTCCTTGGTCTTCATAAAATGACTTTTGAAGAGAAGAACGGAAGACTCTTCGGAAAAGGTAAAATACTCGGATTTAATCTTGAATGGGAAGAGATTCCCTGGGAGTGGGAATCTTCAAAAGAGATGCGGACAACAAGAATTTACAGCAAAGGGATTATATCATATGTCCGCGCCCATTTAATCCTCACTGAAACTGATGATAACAGTACAAATCTGACACTTTATTTCGGATGGATTCCACGTAATTTAACCGGTTATATCGTACTAAAATTTGCAGATAGCGCACTGAAGAAAAAATATCAGGAGATTTACAGAGAATTCGAATCAAAAAAAGAATCACACATATCATTTAACATCACTGATCCTTCTGAAAAAAAGCCAGTTCCAGATTATTCAGCTGCAGATAAAATCCAGACTGAAAAACTCAAACCTATTCGTGAATCCCTCCTGGATCATGGATTCGAATCCTCGCTTATTGATAATCTTTTCAGCTATATTATAAATTCAACAGATGAAAAATTATATAGAATCAGACCAAAAGAATTAACCGGTATTTTCGGTGTCGAATTTGAAAAGCTAATATCCATACTCCTCTATTCATGCAAGTGCGGACTTCTGAATCTATCATGGGATATTATCTGTCCTCACTGCAGAGGGATAAGGGAAAAGCATGAACATCTATGGAGCATAGAAGACAAGTCCACATGCGATGTATGCGATATTGATTTTTCCACAGGGGGGATGAATATAATTGAAGTAACATTTTCAGTTAATCCCGGAATAAAAAAAGTGGATAAAGTATTATACTGCAGTGCGGAACCGGCGAAGAAGCCCCACATCATTCTGCAGAAAACTCTTCAACACGGAAGCACATATACTTATTCAATCCCGGATATAGAAAAAAGAATGAGATTCAGAACAAGAGGAGAAAAAAAATACGGTATGCTCGATGTGGAGAGAAAAGCATCTATCCGCAATTTGTACTGGGATGATCTGAACAGCACACCGGTAATTAAATGTTCACCGGGATCTACTGTTTTCATAAATAATAATGACAATAAAGAGAAACAGTTTACAATTGAAATTTCCGAAGATGATCAATGGGCACTCAGACCGTCAGATCTTTTTAATTTTTCTGAATTCCGGGAAATATTTTCCGATGAAACCCTTGCCTACGGAATATCAATCGACATAGGGATACAGAATATACTTTTTATTGATGTGGTGGGGTCTACTGAATACTATAAAAACTCAGGAGATACAGAAGCTTTTAAGACCATCCGGAAATATTTTGTAAAAGTTAATGATATCACACAGCTTCATAGAGGGGTAATTGTAAAAACTATCGGTGATGCAGTTATGCTTTCATTCCAGAATCCCGTTGATGCTCTTAAGTGTGCAATAAAATTAATTTCAATTTTTGACGGCACCGATAAAGACGTCCCCCTTGCATGCCGCATAAGCATAAACAGAGGCTCATGTCTTGCTGTAAATCTCAATACGCTTATCGACTATTTCGGACAGACTGTAAATGTAGTTTCCAAACTTCAGAAATTTACCGGACCTGGAGAGATATCGATTACAGAAAGCTTTACAGATGATGCTTCAGTAAACAGTTATCTTAGATCAAAAAATTATTCATTTAAGAATATAATCAGGGCGGATATCAAAGGCGCCGGAGAAATTATTTTCAGAAAAATAAGAGTAAAAAAGCTCCCGGCATAGGGAGCTTTTTTATTTAATACTTATTATCAAGATTTACCGCAAATCAGAAACCGCCGGTAAATCCTGTAAATGCTCAAAAATTAGCGGGATTTCGTCTCCGCCGCGCCTGCGGCGCGGCGGAGAACAATCTTGCTGCCGGTTTTTAAGTATTTACTAAATCTTCAAACAAAAATCATGGATTCTGAACGTAAACATCAACAAGCGAATAGATATCTTCTCTTAATACTTTTTCAAACTCATCTTTGTTCGGAACCGGTCTCTTTATCATATTCTTAATCTTCTCAAGCTGTGCATCTGAATTCAGCGGCTTTCCGTAAAGTTCAACTGCAAAAGCTGAGAAATCTCTTACGAAGAGATCGAACATCTGATTCATGATCTCGTCGCGAACACCTTCAATCTTTGCGCTCTCAATAATAAGATGACCATATGCCACCATTGTAAAGAGTTCACCAACTGCAAGAAGGTAATCGAACTCCATCATCTGCTTCATAAGATCCTGTCCTGAAACCATAAGGAACTCTTTGTAAGCCTGAATCTGCTCAATAAATACTTTTACGTTAGGGAGATGTGAAAGGCTGTTATAAACAGGATTGAAATCATGAAATTTTGTTTTTGCATAAGCCTTAGTCGGCCCCTGCTTAAACATGAAATCATCATTTCTGTTATCTGTAATTCTTCCGATCTCTTCAAACTCGCCCGGCATAAACATGTAGCTTGGGATAAGTTTTGCTATAAGAGCCATATTAACATGACGTGTACCTTCAAGTTTAGGAAAACCGATAAGCTCGGCAACAGCCTGCTCAAAATATGTATCCTTCTCAAAACCTTTAGCTGCAATGATATCAAAAAGATGCTCGTGAACTTTTTCACCCTGGATAGCAACTTTCATCTTCATGATAGGATTGAAAAGAAGATATCTTTTATCGTTCTCGTTTGCAACTCTCATATAGTCAGTCGCTCTTAAACCGAAAAGTTTCATTCCCATAATTCTAAGCCATGCATCAGAGAAGAGTCTCTTAACATGTGCAAATTCGGTAACACTGTTTCCGTAAAGATTTCTGTGATAAGCATGGTTAAGCGCTTCGTAGAATGAGTGAGTTACAATTCCGGTTGCGCCGGAACCGATGTTGAACTTACAGATATTTATAGTATTAAGCATATCGTCCCATGCTTTAGGACCTCTTGCTGTTATATCAGCATCAGTGATCGGATAGTCATGGAGAGCAAATTCTGCAACATACTGCTGGTTTGCATCGATAACATTCTTCACGCACTCGTAGTTAGGATGAGCTGAATCAACAACAAAGAATACATACTCATCTGTGTCTGCAATTTTTGCAAATACTGTTACTGTGCTTGCAACATTACCGTTACCGATATAGTACTTGCTTCCGTTGGCAACATAAGTTCCATCACCTTTAGGATAAAGTTTCATCTCTGAAGAGTAGATATCAGCACCATGTTCTTTCTCTGAAAGTCCAAAAGCACAGAAGGCATTTTCCTTCAACTTCGCGGCAGCCTTATGTTTAGCCTCTTCGTTATCACCAAGAAGTACAGGATCGAGACCTAATGTAGATACATGATATGTGTACCAGTAAGCTCCACCGTAAAATCCGCAGATCTCTGAAAATTCATAGTTTCTGTATGTGCTGTAATACTGATTGGGATCTTCACCGTAACCTTTTGGAAGAAAAATTGTTTCAAAGATTCTCTCCTCTGTTACAAACTTCTGCCAATCTTCGCACCACTCTTTTCTGTGATATGCATCTTTCTGAGCAGCAAGACCCTTCTTCTCAAACCAATCAATGGTTTTGAGCATAATTTCTTTTGATCTTTCATCGGGGTAATTTCTGTCTCTGTACTTTTTAGGATTAAGTAATAAACTCATAATATGCTCCTTATTTTGTTAGTGATCAATAAAACAGGGATAACCGTTAATCATGAATAATCCGTTTACCCTGCAGCAATTGAACTAATGTTTAATCGGATATAAAGATAAACTAAATCAACCTGCGAAATACTTTATACTTTATATAATGTAACTACTCTTGAACTCATTGTAAAATATAAGTCAGCGTCATGATGAAGCGATCAACATTATTGCAAAAAGTTTTTAAATACTTACATTCTAAACACTGTTAATAAAAAGAAACATTGTTCTTTTTTGTCAATAGAATTTGAATCTAAATTCAGTAAAATAGAAAAAAGTATGCAATTTGATTCATATGGGTTAAATTTTAATAAAAAAAAGCCGCAGACTGTTCAATCTGCGGCTTTTTAACTGATTTATTAAACTATCAGCTGTGACTACTTATAAAACGGCGGAAAGCAATTGTACCACCAGTTTATGAGCAGTTACTATCAGTCGTTCATTTTATATTCGCCCTTCATTGAGTAAACATTCTTTTCCCAGACTCTCATAAACTTGTCCATATCGGCAACGGGATTTTTAATCATCTTGATGCAGTATGCAAGCTGCTCCGGAGAATTGCTCTTCTTCTGATAAAGCTGAACAGCATACTTGGAGAAGTCTCTGACTAAAACATCGAAGATCATATCAAGAACATCGTCTTCCACTTTGTAGATTTTCGCGTTCTCGATGATAAGCTGACCGTATGCAACAACAGTCATCAGCTCACCCATTGCAAGTAGATAGTCGATATCTTTGTTCTGCTCTTTTGTAGGAGTCGCCTTTGCAAGGAACTCTTTGAAAACAGCAATCTGCTCCTTGATAACTCTGATGTTAGGGAGATCGATACTGTTATAAGCAATATTGTAATCATGGAACTGAATCTTTGAAAGACCGCTTGTTGGACCCTGATCCATGAGGAATGCATCGTTTCTTGCATCATCAACCTGAGGAACCGGTGCAAACTCGGCAGGATTGAAGAAGTAGTTTGTTATAAACTTAACAACGAGAGCCATATTTACATGAACTGTACCCTCAAGTTTAGGGAACATTCTGATCTCCCATGTTGCCATTTCAAAATAAGGCTCTTTCTCAAAACCTTTAGCTGCAATAACATCCCAGAGAAGATTGATAACCTCCTCCCCTTCTCTTGTCACTTTCATCTTACAGAGCGGATCATAAAGAAGATATCTTCTGTCTTCAGCTGATGCAGTTCTCATATAGTCAACGGCTCTGAGGTTGAAAAGTTTCATTGCACAGATTCTGAGATAAGAATCTGTAAGAAGCTGCTTTATGTGAGGAAAATCTGTTACATATTTACCGTAAAGATTTCTGTTAGCCGCGTGATCAATCGCCTCGTACAGAGCGTGAGTAGTTATACCCACAGCTCCAGGTCCCAGGTTGAACTTACACACGTTTACAGTATTAAGCATGTTGTCCCATGCTTTAGGGCCCTTCTCTGTAATATCAGCTTCAGTTATCGGATAATCGTGTACTGCATATTCAGCAACATAGTTCTGGTGTGCGACAGTGTTCTGTATACACTCATAATTCGGATGCTTTGAATCGACACAGAAGAATACATAATCATCAGTGTCAGCAATCTTTGAGAACGTAGAAACCATGGCAGCTTCGTTTCCGTTACCGATATAGTATTTGTCTCCGTTTGCCTTATATGTGCCGTCACCCTGAGGATAGAGCATCATATCGCTTGAGTAGATATCCGCACCATGTTCTTTTTCTGAAAGTCCGAATGCAAAGACTTCACCCTGTTCTACAAGTTTAGCAGCTTTGTGTTTTGCCTCTTCGTTGCTCCCCATCCATATTGGACAGATTCCAAGCTGGGAAACGTCCCATACGTACCAGTATGCAATTCCATAAAATCCCATGAGCTCTGCCCAATGGAATATTCTGTATGTGTCCCATCTGCTGTCAGCCGCACCGTAACCGGCTGGTGTTAAAAGTTTAGCGAAGATTTTATGCTCTTTCTGGAAATCAACAAAATCCTTAGGCCATACTCTTTCATGAAAATCAGATTTAACTTTTTTTAATCCTTTTTTTTCAAAAAATTCAACAGTTTTAACCATCATTTCCGTAGAGTCTTTATCCGGAAATTTTACATCATATTTCTTAGGGTTTAACAACTTCATCAGAATACCTCTTTATTAAGATAAAAATTATCTTTTTTTATTTGTACAGATTAAGGTGAATAATATCAAAAAAGCTGAAAGCAGCTGAATATTCTGTAATACTATCAGATACTCAGATTACTGTCTATAAACAATTAAGATAATTTACCACTGCAGTAAATAAAAAATATGGTTAATTTGTTGTCAATATATTTGCATTTTTAAATAGAAAATATAGATATATAAAAGAAGATGCATAACCAATTTTACATATTAAAATAAAACAGTGTATAAAACATTAAACACAATTCAGGGCATAAAACGGAAGTTAACGCTACAGCCGCACTGTAGCGACTTATTTTAAAAAGCGCGTATGCTTCGCATACGCGGGAGATGGGGGATTACGGGGGCGCTGCCCTCGTAATCCCCCATCTACAGGCACAGCGCGCAGCGCTGCGCCCGCAAAAATAAACTGCTGCCGAATGCACCCTGATTTTAAAACTTAATTTTCTCTGGACAACTTTAATATCTGAGTTCATATGACTTTATCATCATTTTAATCAGGAGTATTAACTTGAAAAAGCAGGCATCGGAAGTTACAATTCATGAACTTAAAGAGATAATTGAAAAATATATAGCAGGCAGTGAAAACCTTAACTACGCAGTAAAGATACTGGGGCACCCTGGAGTCGGGAAGTCAGCACTTGTAAAAGAGATAGCCGATAAAATTAATTACTACTTTATCGACACACGCCTTGCATTCAAGGAAAATGTAGATCTTGGAGGCTATCCTGTTCCGGATCACGAATCCAGACAGATGATATACTACAGGCCTAAATTTATCCCACCGGTTGAGATCCCCGAAGGATATGACGGGATTCTATGGTTTCTCGATGAATCTAACAGGGCACACCCTACGGTAATACAGACACTGTTTCAGATTATAACAGAGAATAAATGCGGCGAACATCTTCTTAATAAAAAAACATCTATCATCCTTGCAGGGAACCTGGGTGAAGAGGATGACACGACAATTACACAGTTTGACGACTCCGCACTTGACGGATAGCGAAGGGATTCACCCCTACATTCTCAAATACATATCATCCTTCCCGGAAAGATTATGGGACGAGGAGAGAATAAATCCCAATCCCCGGGGATGGCATCAGGTCTCCAACACGCTGAAATACTCATACAGCCTCAATGACGAGATCTCACTCATGGAATATCTTTCAGGGAGTAACGGAAATACACTGGAAAAACTCATATACACACTTGTGGGGAATATTGCCGGCTCGGATTTCCTTATGCAGCTCATGTCTCCGCGGCAGATAAGTTCAGATGATATAATATCAGGGAACAGCGATAAGCTGGAGAGAGTTAAACAGAGAGATATCTCTACAGAAGATCTGCTCTGGGCGCTTAACGGAACTATAGAGATTATGGAGCTGAAAGCTGTTTCGTCACAGGGGAGACTTTCAGAAGATGACCTCAAACTTCTGGGGAACATTTTAACATTCATCGGATATTCACGGGGCGATATAAGGATGTCCTATTTCTTTCTGCTGCTGAAACAGTGCGGAATTTTTACAAGTATTCCACTGGCTCTAAAGACTCTTAATGATAAAGAATTAACAAACGAGCTGAGACACCGGTTCGAAAATCTTATGAACTGAGCCGGATACCTGACAATGGAACTTGAACTTATACTCGAAGGTCTCTGGAAGAAGAGCAGATTCACTTCATACTTCTATCAGGGAGCCGACCTTGTTGAAGAGAGGTCCATACCCACTCTTGCTCTTGGAATTTACTCTTCACGGCTGACACTTTTCTACAATCAGAGTTTTATATCCTCACTGACCGCCGACGAGCTTACCGGTCTGCTCATCCATGAGATGCTGCACATTGTCCTTAACCACGACCACCGGGGATTCAGCGACGGGGATATTTATCTGCAGAACCTGGCGCAGGATATGGTAATCAACTCGTATATAATCGAAAACAAAAAAACATTCTTTTCAAGAACAAACCGGTATCAGAGTGAAACACCGGAACTGATTCTACCCCATGGTCTCCCGGTGATTCCGGAAAAATTTATAACCGATACATCCATTACCGACCCGCTATGGGAGGAGATATACCGTTGGCTGAAACTGCAGCCCGAGGATGAAGTTAAGACTTATAAATTCAAAAGTTCAGAGAATAACGAAGAGAGAAGTGGCGTACCGGTAAAATCATCGATAGAACAGATGAAGGAACAGCTCGACAATCTTGACATTACATACAACAGGGCTCCGAAGGAGAAGTACACCGGATTTAAAAACATGACAGGACTTATGTTTGAAAAAGATGACGGTGAACATATCCCCACAGGTATTCACATAATGAATAAAAAAACAGATCTTAACATACTCGA
>PGXT01000059.1:0-3518 GCA_002839285.1 Spirochaetae bacterium HGW-Spirochaetae-5
GGTCTTCTTTTTTTTATTCTGCTGCTTAAAAACGGTTCATGGTATCTTCGCGTGTTTTACGCCATACTTACAGTTATCTTTATTTATGCGGCGATGATGGTGAAATTTCATGGGGTTATACTCCTTTTATTTATAGGATTTTTTATTATTATTTATCTTCCGTATTATTATACATCGTTAAAACGGGTAATTATTCCATATATGCTTATAGCGGCATCAGTGATTTCGGTGCTGGCCTTTGATTATTTTATAACACAGAAATTTGCTTCTGATATGATAAACAGGGCTCTGCATTTAATCTTTTACGCCACTGCTTCGAGGAGCAGCAATCCCTTGTACATGATAGGGATATATTCTCTTAGGCAGTTTACTCTCGGTGCATGGCATTTTGTATTGTGGATTCCGGCAGCGGTGTATATGTTCAGTTTTGCAAAAAGCAGATTCAGAAAAAATACACGCGAGGAGTCGGCTGTTGCCCTCTTTGCTCTTATTACTTTTCTTATGGTCTTTGCCGGAGGGGCGAGAGTTTACTATCACTACTTTATGACTTCATATCCCTTCCTGTGTCTCATAGCTGCTGCGGCACTGACATCATCAGATAATTCACTGGTGAAGAAAATAAAGAATAGTTTTGCCATTGCACTTCTTATACCCGGTCTGTTTTTTTTCTCATGGAATGTGAAGGACATTTATATTAAATATTTTAATCAGAATCTGTTTTATAATGAACCGAAAGCTCTCTTCTGGTTCAGGGCAATTGCCGTGAGTTCCATGGACGATTATCTGCTGCCAAACGGAGCATATGTTAACGCGGTGAACTATATAAGAGATAACACAAAGCCTTCAGACACAATCTTTGTATGGGGGGACGGGCCGCATCTCTACTATTTTTCAGACAGAAGGATTGCTATACATCATGTCTGGCCCAAGGGTGGAGCGATAAAAATCGAGCAGCTTTACCGTGAAAACAGACCTGAATCATCGGCGGAAGCAGCGATTATGGAATCCGGTTTAATTAAGAAAATCGAAGAACGGAAAGCTGAACTTTTTATAGACACATCACCAAAAGGGCTTCACCGGGGTATTACAAAATTCGGAAATTTTGCAAAATATCCCTATGATGTTCCGCCTCTTATGAGAAAATATTTGAATGAGCACTATAAGTTAGAAGCTGTTGTGGATGATTACAAGATTTACCGGCGGGTGAAGTAGAGAGAGTTAACTGATGGTTTTTCAGAAAAATCCTCCACCTTGATGGGCGGGGTGGGGGTGTAATGGAAAGTTAAGCAGCAAATATTATTTTTATATTTACTATTTTCACCCTCCCCTAACCCCTCCCATCAAGGGAGGGGGAATATGCACTTGTAGTTAATTTTAAATATCTATCTTCGAAAAATATTCTTCCATAAGAACTGTAAATCTCTCCATCTCTTCCGGCTGGATGTCTCCGATGTTTGCAATACGGTATGTATTCGCATCGGAAAGTTTACCGGGATAAATGGTAAATGCGTTTGCTATTGAAAAGTCATGAAGCTCGTTAAAGTTATATCCGGATGAAGATTCTGGTTCAATAATTGCGGTAATCAGTTTTGACTGAGCTTCTTCAGGAACAAGCATCTTCAGTCCTGTTTTCTTAACCGATTTAACAAGCACTTCCCAGCATGCGCTGTATCTTGCGTAACGTCCCTCAATGGTCTCGATTTTAGTTTCAATTATTGCCTGGCGGAGTGCATACATGCTCTGAACCGGCGGTGTAAATCTTGTCTGGCTGGTCTTTTTAAAGTTTGCATACTGATCCCACAGATTAAGATAATAATTCCGCATTGGGTAATCTTTTGTCTTTTCCAGTTCACTTTTGCGGCAGAATACAAAGGCGACTCCCGCCATACCCTGAATGTTTTTATTTGATGTAGAAGCCATGAAGTCGATACCGTCACGCTCCATGTTGATCGGAATTGCGGCAAAGGCGCTAACCGCGTCAACAATTGTTACTATTCCGTTATCCTTGCAGAAACGTCCGATTTCAGGAACCGGATTAAGGAGACCGGTAGTTGTTTCGTGATAAACGATTGCAAGATGGGTGTATTTTCCTTCAATCAGCTTTGCCTTTACAGCCTCTGCATCAAGTGGAAGATATCCGCTGCTTTTGTAAACGTCAAAGTTCAACTTGTATACCGATGCAATTTTAGCTAAACGTGTGCCGTATGCGCCATTATCAACAATAAGAAGTTTGCCATTGTCGGGGACACATGACGAGATCATAACTTCATCTGCTGCGGTACCCGATCCTCCGAAGAGAACCGTTTCTATTTTGTCTTTATCTCCGACAAATCCTGAAAGCTCCTGAGATATCCATTCCATTACCGCGCCGAACTCCTTCTCCCGGGGGCATATATCCGCACATACCTGTGAGAACTTTACGCTGTCGGTGGTTGTGGCAGGGCCGGGATTAAGCAGAACCTCCCGTCTCACTGAACGGAGAGACTCACTCTCTTTAATTAATGGATACACCTGAGTAATTGCCATCTCAAGATGATTCTCGTCATCGATTTCTCGCCAGGCGTAGTTGTCAATTTTGCGGATTGCAATCTGTTCCCCGCCATTCCCGGCGTTGCTGCTGATGTACGACATTGCAGTTTCGTATTCCATCTTCGGCTGGCTCTGCAGTTCCGCAGTGCAGTATGAATTCATCTTATCCAGAGCCGATCTTGTAAGTTTTGTTATACCCACAAGTTCGCCGTATACAGAGGATATCTTTGTAATATCCTTTGAGTGTTTTTTTAAGATACCATTTGAGTCAGCTTCAAGATATACCTCGTCACCTGAAGCTGTTGCTCCCGATGCAAGGATAACATTTTTTCTGCTGTCGTTTATTAGAACTGAAAGTCCAATGTTGTCATAAATAAGATCAGATTCAAGTATAAGAACATCTCCCCATACATGCGGAATGCAGCATGCAAGAGTCCCCATACTCCCTGTATCGGCGTAGCGCTCATTCTTCACAAGTTTAATGCAGTGATATTTATCAGCAAGACGTTCAAACCACTCACTGCAATGTCCTGTTCCGATGATTATCTCCTCGATCCCTGCTGCAAAGAGCTTCTTCACCGAAGTCTCGACAATGGGCATACCGTCAATCTCAAGAAATCCCTTGGGCATGGCCTCTGTGAGATTTTTAAGTCTTGAACCGAGCCCGCCCGCCATTATTACAGCCTGTCTGATCATATTCATCCTCCAATTAATGCGGAAAATCTTTTAGCAACTTCCTGCGGCTTGACTTTAGGACGGCCAAGAGTGTCCGGTGCGCCCTGAGTAATCGGAACATATATAAATATAAGCCCGCCCTTTGCCTGGGCGGAGGATACTGCTGAACTGAGTGAATCCGCATCGGAGGCAGATACTACATCGGTGTATCCGCATGCGCGTGCAGCTGCGGGGTAGTCGACTTTATCTGAAACTGTGAACTGACCGCCGGTTGATTCGTGAGCATTATTGTCGAACAGAATATGGACCATGTT
>PGXT01000059.1:3551-4559 GCA_002839285.1 Spirochaetae bacterium HGW-Spirochaetae-5
ACCATGTAGAAATTGTTGTCTTTGTCGCCGCGCTCATAGAGTTCCCTTCCGGTAAATCCGGTAGTTGCAATATAAAGCGAATCCTGTGATGCTGCAGAACATACAGTTTCAAGCATTGCACCCCTTGTTGCAAGTCCCTTCTTCTCGGGGAGAACCTTGTCGCTGTTAAGCGGAACGCTGGAGAAGGTCCCTTTCCTGACAATAAAAAAGAATGACTCACCTGAACTTGTAATTTTATCAGCTGCTTCGAGCTGTTTAACAGCCTCCGCGGGATCATCAGAAAGTATTTCATTTTTAATCTTCATGGTGGACAGCATATCTGCTGTTATTACACCCATAAGATCATGCTGCGGCTCATCTGAAACTCCAGGCTCTCCCCTTAGCGAAACAAAGCCCAGAACCGGTATTTTAAATATCTGATTAAGTGAAGTAAGAGGTGAAACCGCATTCCCCAGTCCGGAGTTCTGCATAAGAACTACTGTTTTTCTCCCTGCTATCTGGGCACCCGCGCATGTTGCAACGGCATCACCTTCGTTGGCGGCCATGACATAATCGCAGGTGTTAATTGCATAATTGATTAAATCCTTTAAAAATGAGCATGGTACTCCGCTGTAAAAATCGTATCCGTATTTTTTAAGCTCGTCACCGAATTTCTGTGTATCAATCATCTCTATCTCCCTATTTAGTTCCAGGTATAAGTTCAAGTATCTCTTTTATCGGCATACAGACTGAATCTGCCTCTTTAGATCTTTCATTTTCAAGAATCATCTTGGCTGTTGCAAACATCGCCGGGTATGAAGATCTCAGCATGTGATTTGCATATATTATAATATTTGCGCCCCATGCCTGGAGTTCTTTTTCTGTAAACTGATTGTATGTTGTGGGGACAAGAACTATTGGAACAGATGAGAACTCTTTTCTGAATCTTTCACAGAACTCTTTGATGTCATCACCGGATTTCTCTTTACTGTGGATCATAACTCCGTCTGCACCTGCATGTACATAAGC
>PGXT01000059.1:4632-28256 GCA_002839285.1 Spirochaetae bacterium HGW-Spirochaetae-5
ATTACAGCAGATACTCCGTTACGCTCAAGTGTTCTAACAGTGAATACAAAGTGTTCAGAAATTCCGCCTGTATCTCCGTCAAAAATAATCGGTTTTGTTGTACACTCAAGAATGTTGGTGAGATCCTGCAGTCTTGTTGTAAGGTCTACAGCTTCGATATCCGGCTTACCCTTGCTGGTTGAGTCTGTCAGACTTGAAGACCACATCCCGTCATACTGATGGATCCCGTCCTCTTTCTCAACTTCAATATTCTCAACTATGAGTCCTGACATCCCTGAATGGGCTTCCATTATCCTGACAACTGGTTTTGCGTTAATCAGGCGGCGGAGAGTTTTAAGACGTACTTCAGGGGTCGTTCCGATTGCGTTCTTTGCCTCGTGAAGAATTGAAGATGTAATTCCAGGAGTGTAGGGTATCTCGATAACCTCTCCCCCCTGCTGCTTCATTACTTCATAGACCTCGTCACGAACTCTGCTTAGAGGGCCGCTCATCCAGTCGTCTCCATGTATGATGGCGTCCGGTTTGTGTTTTTTAAGATTGTTGACGTAGCTCCACTCCTCCTGAGGAACAACGGTATCTACACCCTTAATGTTCTCAACAACGTTTTTACGCTGTTCGTATGTAAGAAAGGGGAGGCGCTTGTGTGTGGCTATTGCTGAATCGGTAAGAAGTCCCACGAGTACTTTTCCATGTTTAGCCGCTTCTGTGATAATGTTGATGATTCCCGGATGAATAATATCGCCTGTCAAGCCAAGGTATATAGTTTTCATTCTCTCTCCTGTTTTTTCTTTTAATTTGTCTCCCGGCGGCCTTCGGCCGGCAACGGATTATTTCTGAGGTGCATAAGCTTTGTATACTTTGAAAAATGGGGGATTAAGGGGGTACCACCCCCTTAATCCCCCATTTCCAGCACAGCGCAAAACGCTGTGCTCCCGGAAATAAATTGCTGCCCCTTTAGCTGAGGGGATGATAGTGTTTTTTTAATGCTAAAAAAGTTTAGGAATTATTACTGAACTTTCATATAAAATTAAAGTCAAGATGTTTTATCCGCTGTTAAAATGAAAGTTTTTTTCGGGTAAAAACAGTCTTTTTTCCGGTAATTGCACAAAAACCGGCAGATGCTGATTTCCTCCGCAGTTTATAAAACTGCTAATATTATTGACAAATATGGTCAGCAGTTTTTCTATCATAATGAGAATTCTGTCGAAAAAAAGCCCTTTTTTATTATAATTGGGATTTATATACGAGGTGTAAATTTGAATATTTTTTATATGATTTTTTTCTATCCTATTGAGCTTCTTATGGAGTTCTTTATGAGCGGTCTGTTCAGCATGACAGGCTCTTACGGTATTGCAATAATATTAACAAGCCTGGCAATTAATACTATAATGATTCCGGTTTTCTGGTATGCCGAGAAGCTTCAGCAGCGTGAGCGTGATATACAGGCTTTAATGGCTCCGAAAATCATGGAGTACAAGAGCGTTTTTAAAGGTTATGAACGGCATCTTTATATAAGCAATCTTCACAAGCAGTACGGTTATCATCCTGTTTATGCCTTAAGGTCGCTACTTGGACTATTCATTCAGCTTCCTTTTTTTGTTGCAACGTATAATTTTCTTTCACATTATACTGCCGTGGCCGGCGTTCCCTTTCTGTTTATAGGGGATCTTGGAAAACCGGATATGCTTATCCCTATGCTGAGCTATAATGTTAATCTGCTCCCGTTTGTAATGACAGGTGTGAATCTTTTTTCAAGTTTTGTCTACGGCAAACTTCTTACTAAGGCAGAGAGAGTTAATATATATGTGATAGCACTGTTTTTTCTTGTTGTTTTATACAATTCGCCATCGGGACTGCTGCTCTACTGGACATGTAATAATATTTTCAGTTATTTTAAAAGTGTGGTCTTTGTAAAACAGCTGCAGAAGACACAGAAGTCTCCTGAGCCGGCAGAGATATAAGCAGTATTCCCTGTCCTTGTGACACGGATAATTTAAAGAGTATTTTTATGGAGTTTAAAATGTTAAATATAATCGCAGTTTTTCTTATTTATTTCATGTTTGTGGGGGATAATGCTCACGCCTATCTCGATCCCGGTTCAGGGAGTATGCTAATCTCTGCTCTCGTTGCCCTTGTTACAATTGTCATCTATATGGCAAAGAGTTTTGTTTACGATAAAGTAAAAGTTCTCGGGAAGAAGAGTGACCTTCCCGATCTCAACAGAGAGTACAACATTGTTGTGTATTCCGAGGGTGGTCAGTACTGGAATGTTTTCCTCCCCATACTTCAGGAGCTTGAAGCCCGCGGTGAATCCGTAATGTATTTTACCAGCAGACAGGACGATCCCGGTTTAACATATGAGTTTAAACATATTGAAAAGAAATTTATCGGAGAGGGGAACGCTGCATTTTTTGTACTTAACAAGCTTAAGGCGAATATTGTGGTAATGACAACTCCCGGTCTGGGCGTGCTTCAGATCAAAAGGAGCAAGGGTGTAAAACACTACTGTCACATAACGCACTCTGCGGGAACATGCGGTAGCTATAAGGCATTCTCTCTCGATTATTTTGACAGCGTACTTGTGGGTGGATCTGCAGATAAGAATCTCATAGCCGAGCTTGAAGGGAAGAGAAAGACCCCGGCAAAACAGGTGGAGATTGTGGGCTGCACTTATCTCGATGTGCTCCGTACCAAGCTTGCCGGCGGAAATTACAGTTATAATCTGTTTGCTGAAAAGCGTCCCACAATTCTGATCTCACCAACATGGGGTGAGCATGGACTTCTGTATAAATACGGTAAGAGTATTCTTAATCTGCTTTCAGCGGATAAAAATTTTAATATTATAGTAAGGCCTCATCCCCAGTCTTTTACTTCCGAGAAGAGTGTAATGGATGAGCTGCTGAGTGCTTTTCCCGACAGCGATAATCTGAAGTGGGACAGAGAGAAAGATCCTCTGAAAGCGATGTATCATGCGGATATTATGATAAGTGATTTTTCAGGTATTATATACGATTATCTGTTTCTTTTCGAGCGTCCGGTACTTACTTTCAAGGCTCAGTTTGAAAAGCGCGGCAGGGAAGCCATGGATCTGAAAGATGAAACCCCTGATATAAAACTTCTCGATAGGATAGGGAAGACTCTTCAGGAGTCTGATATCCCTGAGTTAGTCTCGATTATCAGGAACAGTCTGTCATCGAAGAGTGAACTTGCCGATGTCGTAAAAGAGGCGCAGGAGGCGCTGACACAGTTCCCGGGCGAATCGGGTAGACGTTCTGCGGATTTTATACAATCTGTATTAAAAAAATAGTAAAAAACAGTAATATGCCTTAGCATTTGCAATAAAAAAATTTTTATATATCCCCGCCGCCGAAGGCGGCGGGGATATATAATCTTCAATTTTAACACTGAAAAAATAGCAGGTCAAAATAATATGAATAGAAACTCTTTTGTACAAAGCCTGAATATGAGCTTAAAGAGATTTATGCAGAAGGATTTAAGCGGATTTTTTGCGGTTTCAATTGCTTTTATCTTTCTGCTTCTGGTGTATTCTATTGCCGGATCGCTGCTTCTTCCTAAAGGTGTGAACGCTAAATTTTCCCAGTATCTCTCCATGATTCTTGGAGGTGTTCTATTTCTGATTGCATTGATATTTGCAGGATGGAAGATTCTTACACGGAAGATGTCCTACTCATACAGGAAAGAGTCCGAAAAATTTCAGGCGATGGAATTTGTTTTTCTGTTAATCCCCATGACCCCTGTAATGCAGTATATACTTTCAAATCAGAATTCAATTAACCTGATAAGTTCTATTTTTATCTTTATGTTTTTTGTATTGCTTTCAGCAGTCTTCGGTATTGTGATTCCGGTTCTGCTTTCGAGGTTTGCACCGAAAAAAGTTTTAATGACTGCTTCAATAAGTTTTCTTTATATGCTCATGAGCATGGCGGCTCTTGCAGCTTCCAGCGGCTGGAGCGGTAAAGGTGTTCTGAAAATCCAGCTCCTTGTTTTTCTGGTCATAGTTGTGATACTCTCGGTACGGAAATTTCTTCCGGAGAAACTTGTGGCTTTGGCAATTGTTGTTTTTTTTACAGTGAATACTGTTACAGGAATTATGTTTAAAGAGCCGGCAGAGGGTGTGCCGCAAAACGTTAAAAGTCTTTCCATTATGTCAACTATGGAAGGAATGAAGATTAAGAAAAGTAATGATGTTTTAATAATTATTTATGAATCCTATCCCGGTTATGAAACATTAAAGCATTACGGTTTTGATAATATTGAGCAGATGAACTTTCTGGAGAATAATGGCTTTCATATCTATCATGGATCATATTCTCTTGGAGTCCCCACTGAACAGTCTTTGTCAAAAGTTTTCAATATTGACCGGGATATAGCTGAGCATAAAAAATATCTGGCAGGGGGAGGGGCTGTTCACAGCATTCTCAGTCAGCAGGGATATAAAACATACGGCGTATTTGACAACAGCTGGAATCTCAGAGGATTGCCTATCGATCAGATAAAGTACGATTACACCTTCCCGCGTCCTTCCGGAGCTATGGATACAAAAGTTCTGGTTAATGCAATACTTACAGGTGAGTTCAGCGATGCTGTCAGTTTTGAAGGGGTTGATTACAGCTCGTATGTAAACCAGAAGCAGAAGGTCATCGCTGGAGAGGGTGCAGCGCCTGTTCTTATGTATTCGCAGAGCAGCTATCCGGGACACGGCCCAAGCGGAATGGGAATGAGCCTTGAAGAGAGAGAGGGGAAGATCTCTGGACATATTGAGGGGATTAAAAAAGCTAATATTGAAATGAAACAGGATGTGGAAGTAATCATTAAGAATAATCCCGAAGCGATTGTAGTTATTGCCGGTGACCACGGTCCATTCCTGACAAAGACCGGCTACGGATTGAGTAAAGGGCGCGGCGGATTCAGCGCGGATGATATAGACAGATACGATATACAGTCTAGATTCGGGGCTTTACTGGCTATAAAATGGCCGGAAAAACATTATGCGGAGAAGCATGATATAAAAGTACTTCAGGATATATTCCCTGCAATATTTTCATATTTGTATGACGACGAAACTCTGTTTAATAAAACAAGAATGGAGAGCATGACTGTAGAGAATTTCCGGACACTTGGTGTTTATGTAAAAGACGGAATTATTCACGGCGGCAAGGATGATGGGAAGCCACTTTTTATAATGGGGAAGTAGGGAGAAAAATAAAATATTTGATCTAACCTCGCGGCTCCCTAAATCCCCGGTCGTTGGACTTTGAAATGTCATTTGTAAATTGTTTTAAAATCCAATATTATTTCACACTTTCTCTTTTAAGCCCCCCTCCGGGGGGTTTGGGGGGCTGATGGGGGAGAGTGATTTAAACGTAAAGTTTTTTGATCTCGTCCTTAAGATTTGCTATTACAACATTTCTCTTTATCTTCAGAGTCGGTGTCATCTCACCGGAATTTTCTGTAAACCTTCTGTTGAGTATTATGTATTTTTTAATTCTTTCGTACGTTTCAAGTTCACGGTTTACTCTCTCAACTTCCTTATCTATCATCTCCTTGAGTAAAGGGATATCTATGAAATCTTTGCCAACGTGTTCGCAGACCTCTACTCCATTAAGTGAATAATACTTAACTGCAGACCTGTCATAGCTGATGCCTTTCTGATCGAACAGATTCATAAACTCTTCGAAGTTCGGAACAATTATCGCGCTTATAAACTTCTGGCTGTCACCTGCTGCAAATGCTACGTCAACATAGGGACTGGTGGAGAATGCCTGCTCAACCTTTGATGAGGCGATATTTTTCCCCGTATCAAGAACTATAAGTCCTTTTTTTCTATCTACAATTTTGATAAACCCTTCATCGAGCATCTCGACTATATCACCGGTTTTGAAAAATCCGTCCTCAGTAAACGCTTCCTTCGTCGCCTGGGGATTGTTCCAGTATTCGAGAAAAATATTATTTCCGCGGACCAGCCATTCGCCGTCATCTGCCACTCTCCCTTCAACTCCGGGACATAGCGGGCCGACTGATCCGGGCAATACTCTGTGCAGTCTGTTCATATTTATTGTATTGCATGTCTCTGTTGAACCGTACCCTTCGTAAATCTGAAGCCCCATTGCAAGAAACAGCTTAAATAGATCGGGCGACAGGCTCCCCGCTGCGGAACAGGCGAAGGCAAAGTTTCCCCCCAGCATTGCCCGTACTTTGCTGAAGATAAGTTTATCATAGAGTCTGTATCTTAAACGGAGACCGAATCTCACACCATCGGTAATATCCATCCCCTGGTATACATTGATAAAACCCTTTTCATCGGAGATGGCGTTAACAAGTTCTAGTCCCGTTGCAATTGCCCTGTTGAATATCATTTTTTTAACGGGGGACTGTGACGCGCGGGCTTTCAGCGCCATGAATATTCTTTCATATATTCTCGGAACAGACATGAAGTATGCCGGTTTAAAATCGGCAAAGTCCTGTACCATTGTCTGAGGGGATGAATATGCAATGGTTGATGCGGTAAGCATGGCAATCCCATGGCCGCACTCCCTTTCGTATGTGTGGGATAATGGAAGGAACGAGAGCATTACATAATCGGATTTTATTTCCGGTGCAAATGAGAGATCCCGCATAATTGCAGCGTTTACACTGTGATGTGTGTGAACCGCGCCCTTGGGGTTACCCGTTGTACCAGATGTGTAAACTATGGTCATGCGGTCTTTAAGTTTTACCGATCGCCACCTGTCTTCAAAGGCGAATCTATCTTTGATGGATAGCTGCTCACCGGTTTTCATCAGAACATCAAGGCTCATTACTTTGCCGCTGTTTATATTTTTATCGCCGTCTATTACAATAATTTTTTCAAGAGCCGGAAGCTCCTGTGCTGCTTTTTCAGCTCTGGCAAGAGTGATGCTGTCTTCAACAAAGAGAATTTTTGTTCCGGAATCCTTAAGTATATATGTCATCTCCGATCCGCTCAGTGTGGGGTAGACGCATACGGTTATTCCCGCAGCACAGAGGATTGCGTAGTCGCACTGCATCCATTCGGCCCTTGTATTGCACATAATTGCGGCTCTGTCCCCCGGCTTGAGTCCAAGCTCCATGAGCCCGCAGGTAATCTCCTTAACGATACGCCCCATCTGCGCGTATGTGATCGATTTTATCTCTCCATCCTTCGCCCGCCACATCTGCGCTTTTTTGGTTGCAAACCGGGTAACATTTCTGTTCAGAAGTTCCGGGAAAGTCAGCTGCTCCATAAACCATCTGGGCTCTTTAAACTCTAAATAATCCATAATCGGGCCTCTCCATTGTCATTTTATAGGTTATGACAGCATTTATTGACCCGATTGAATGAATTTTCAACTCATTTTTGAAAAAAAGTCGGCTGGTCGGCTTTTTTTTAAAAATGCCGGTACTAAAGCGGAATAAAATGGTGTGATTGAAAGTACTGCAGATTTTAAAAATCGTGTAGGAATTCTGAATTCTAAATTTTACAGTTCAATGTCGGTGGAACTCAGAAATATTAAATCTAAAAAACAACACCAGCAAAAATTTCACATGTTGCACTTTCGACTTGTATTGAAAGCCCGTTTTGTTGATTTGTAATATCAATAAACTGATTTTCACTTTTGATTTTTACACCAGTGAAAAAAACATTACAGGTATACCCAAGAGTAAATTCTAAGAGTAAATTCTAAGTTAATAACAATACAAGGTTCTGATGGGTCAAAAAAATGTTTTCCGGTTTTTGAATTATTCCGGTACGTGATATAATCGAGCGAATAGCCGAAATCTAAACCGGCAGCAATGAAAAATTCATTCCATGGAAAGACTCCCTTTGCACCCGCACTCCACGCAAGTTTATAATCTTTTAAATCGGTGATTTCACTGATTTCTTGTTCGTAATATTGTCTATCTCCGGGAGGAATAATCCCGCTGGAATTGTGGATGGACGTATAGCCGGGTGAGAATCTGAAGAAAAAGCCATATATGAATTTAAGAGGTGCCTTATCAGTTTGAAAATCTTCATAGTTTATCCGTTTGTCCGGTTCAGACAAATCACATTGCAGTATGTGGTAAATTGACATTTTTGTAGTAACTACTTTCATTCCCGAATAATCTATGTTCGAATCATCCAGCTTATACCCTTTATTATTCAGGTAGTAGTATTCAAACCCCCATGCTCCGGTAAAATACTCTGCATTGATATCTTTAAGGTTCACTGTTTTATTATTTATTATATCAGTGCTTATCCCTATTGCTGCATTGTTCAAAGCATATCTTAGTCCGATTGTTTTGTATTTTTTATCTGATTCAAAATCGCTGTAATGATTTTGTTTTGGTTTTTCACTAATATAGAGAAAGTTTTGTTCATATTTTTGATATATAGAGAGAGATTGCCGCCATGTTTTTTCAAGTTCAGCACTCTCTGTTTCTATATTTTCTGATGATACGTCAGGCTCCTCCATGGAGTTTTAATAAAATAAAAAGCAAAATTTATTAGAGAATGTAAAGTAAAAAAAAATAATCAACAAATATAAAACAGGGTAACTGCTTATTTCTTTTGTCGGAAATTCAAGAGCCAGCTTCCGAAGGTATGAATATATTTTTCCCGATAATATTGCTTATCTTGGATAACCCCGGATTTTCTTTCAGTATCTTTTCTGTTTTCTTATAATCCAGGTTCAGAAGAAACATTATAATTTTACCGATAAGATCCTCGTCTCCCTCAATATTATCCATGAGGGCTTTCTGAATGCATATCCCTTCGATAGCTGCGAGTGCAATGGTTGAGATTGTTCTTGTTACATCCGTGGAATCCGTTTTGTAGATTTTTGTTAGTATCCCGTCTATATTGTTAATCCATTCGTGATACTTGTCATTGTATCTTTTCTGAAGTTCAGTATTACCCTGCAGCGCCTCCCCCTGCAGATAGAGGTTAAGCTTGTTTTTGTCGAGCTGAGAAAATCTGTTAAGTACACCGCCGGTTACTTCTCTTTTCAGCTCTTCAATGTCTATGTTGTGATCCTTTTCTATAACCTTGCCTGCTATTTCCCGTGAATGGGCGTTATCCTGAGCCATTATATCGTAAAGAATATCATCTTTGGTTTTGTAGTAGTAGTAAAGAGCCCCCTTGCTGATGGATGCCGCATCAGCCACACTCTGAAGGGTCATGTTTTTTACGCCGATCTGCGAAAGGACTTTTCGTGCGGCGTCTATTATTCCGGCTCTTGCTATATCGGATTTTTTTGACATTAAAACTTCCAGCTAAATTAATTTCGGTGTAGAATGAATTAAATTATTGCAGATGAAACGGTTTTTGTCAAGAATGATACTTTATATACTGTTAAATCTGCCTGAAGGAAAAGCAATGAGCGTAATTTTTATCTCTGTATTAAAACTCTTTATGATGCTTTTTGCGGGGTTTGCAGCGCGTAAAACCGGGGTGATAGATCAGCTGACTACAAAGGGGATATCGTCACTGTTGATGAAGGTGACTCTCCCTGCCCTGATATTCACTTCAATGCAGAGAGAGTTTTCTCCTGAACTTTTAAACGAGAGTATTGTTATCACAACGCTCTCTCTGGGGGTGTACGGATTATATTTTTTAATCGCGCTTATTATCGGCAGATTTATCGGCGGCGGAAAGAAAGATGTTGGGGTTTATCAGTTTGCCATACTATTTTCAAATGTCGGTTTTATGGGGTTCCCTGTGCTCAGCAGTGTTTTCGGAGATGAGTCTATTTTTTACGCGGCAATGTTTAACATCCCATTTCACTTTTTTGTTTTCACTCTTGGTGTTTTTCTAATGACAAGGGGACATATTGAGAATGTGAGATTTGACTTTAAACTTTTCTTAAGTCCCGGAATCATCATGACCGTTGCGGGATTTATCTTTTTTGTTTTCAGCATCAAACTCCCGACTCTGATTTTTGATCCGCTTAAATTAATCGGAGATATAACAATCCCTCTTTCGATGATAACCGTGGGATCGCTCCTGACGGAGATTCATCACAAAGAGCTCCTTGCGGGATGGCGCGTATATTTTATAAGCTTTATACGTCTTGCGGTACTCCCTGCAGTGGTTTTTCTTTTCGTGAGATTATTCACGGATAATCCCATTCTTATATCCGTACCTGTTGTAATTGCGGCAATGCCCGTAGCTGTAAACGCTCCGCTTCTCGCGCAGGAGTACGATGGTAATGCGCTTCTGGCCTCCAGGCTGCTTTTTATATCGACACTGCTGTCGCTTTTTACTCTGCCGCTTGTGCTGATGGTTTTACGGGCGGTGATGTAGTATTTAATAGCGTTTTAAGGTGGAATTCTAAAATATTATCTCTAAGTCAGGAGTCCGAAATGCCTTGCCCCCTCCGGGGGTGCGGGGGCTGAAGATTCAGCGGCTGTTGATTTATGGATACTAAACATTGAATTATTTTAAAAAAAGTTGAAATTCTATCTTGACGAAAATATATAGTGGCAGCTGATTTTATTATAATTTAAAGATAAAAAATGAAAACAAGAACTATTTGTCTTATTATTGCAGTGGCTTTCTCATCTACAGCGATTGCATGTAAAAAAGCTGATCTTGACAGTGACAAGGGTAAGTACAGCTACGCCATCGGTTTTAATATCGGGTCAAGCATGAAGAAGGATAATGTTGATCTCGACATGAACTCTTTTGTTGCTGCTATTGAAGATGCTTTAAAAGGGACTGAGAGCCAGCTCTCACCTGAGCAGACTCAGGCTGCCATGCAGAATCTTATGATGACTCTTCAGAAGAAGAGAATGGAAGGGGCTGAGGAGAACAAGAAGAAGGGTGATGATTTTCTCGCTGCCAATAAAGTAAAAGAGGGTGTAAAAACCACTCCGTCCGGTCTTCAGTATCGTGTGATTACAGAGGGGAGCGGCGCAAAACCTAAAGCTAAGGATATGGTTAAGGTTCACTATTCAGGAAAACTCATAGACGGTACAGAGTTTGACAGCTCATATAAAAGAAATGAACCTGTTCAGTTCAAGCTCGACGGCGTAATCAAGGGATGGACTGAGGGTGTTCAGCTCATGTCTGTCGGTTCAAAGTACGAGCTTGTTATTCCAGCGGATCTCGGATACGGCCCTCAGGGGAATCAGAGCATCCCTGGAAATTCTGTACTTGTATTTGAAGTTGAACTCTTAAGTATTGGAAAATAGAGTATTATTACCCTGCCGTCATAGGCGGCGGGGTATGATTTCCACTTTATAACCCCAGTTTCAGTCATTAATGCTTAATTCTATAAAATTCTTCATACATCATTTAGCAGCACCAAATGCCAGGCCCCCTAAATCCCCCGGAGGGGGACTTTAAAAAAAATGCAAAATTAATTCATTTTTAACGTAATTTTTTCAAAACAATGTCTTTTAAGTCCCCCTCCGGGGGATTTAGGGGGCTATGTGTAAATTTCCGGGATTCCCAAATCGCATTAACTTAATGACGTTGCTCCCCTCTTTAATTAAACCGTAAATACTGCAAAAAAAATTGACATTAATAGGGCTATTATATTATATTTTGAATACGCCTGTATCTGTTTTCAGGTCTGTAATTACTTATAATCCGGAGCCAGCTATGAGAAGCAGAAAAAGCCTGATAAAATTTTTAATACCTGCCATATCCTTAGTTTTTATATTATCGTGCGAAATTGATATCCCTGTAACTGAAATCATCACGGCAAGGGGAGCTGTTGAAGATGCGAAAAAGTTTGATGCGGAGAGACATGCTCCTGATGATATAAAAAAAGCAGAGGATCTTCTGCTTAAAAGCCATGATTATATAGTAGCAAAAAAGGGCGATGAAGCTAAAAAATCCGCCAATGATGCACTTGCTGCCGCGCTTGAGGCCGAGAAGAAATCTCTCCCGCCATATGCCGCAGAGAAGATGACGGAATCTGAAGCCGCATACAGTTCCGCCGACCTGGCTTATGCCGAGAAATTTTCTCCTGTCAAATTTGCCGAGGCGGGAAAACTGAACGTAGAGGCTAAATCTCTCTACGAAAATAATGATTATAAAAAATCTGCTGAGTCTGCCATGAAGGCGAATGAACTTGCGGTTGAAGCCAGGGACGAGTCGCTGCAGAACTCTTCAATGGTTGAAAATGAAGTTACCGCTGCAGAGAATAAATTAGCAGAACTCAAAAAGGATAAATTCAGCAGCGCCGCAGAGAGTAATCTTGCAGCTGCAGGTTCATCTATCGATAACGCAAAAAATGGGATGGAGAGCAGAGATTATAAAACTTCTCTTACCGAGATAGAGACTGCCAAAAAAGAACTCGATAAAGCTGCGGAACTTATACACAAACAGAAAATATTTTCAGCTATTCAGAGTCTCAGAGCGGAGATGAAAGAGCTTCAGGGTAAGAGCAGTTCCGCAGATGTTAAGCAGGATCTTGATAATGCAATGCTCGAACTGAACGGTGCCGAGACTGCGCTTGAACAGAATAATATTACCGATGCCGAAGTTAAAACAGCTCAGGCAGAGAAGCTTATTAGAGGTTCCGATGTTAAGATGAAAAAGAACAGCGCACTTGCTGCTATCGTTAAAGCAGAGAAGCTTCTTGGCGAAGCAAGAGAGAAAGATGCAGAAAATAAATATAAAGATAATCTTGATAAAGCCGCTGATGTAATAGTACAGGGGAAATCATCTATTGATGCCGGAAAATTCAATGATGGAATAACCAGTGCCGAAGAAGCCGAGGCAATAATAAGTGCTGTACTTAATTCCATGGAAGCTGCCGCGGCGGATCTTGCTGTAAAGTCTGAAGGTGATGACCATGCTGAAGATACCGAAGCTGTTAAAACCGGAGAAGATGCCGATGCAAAAGGTGATGCCGTAATAGCTGAACCTGAAAAGAAAGTTGAACCGGATAAAATATATGTGGTCCAGTGGAGAAAGAAAAATACAGACTGTCTCTGGAGAATCGCAGAAACTGTATATAAAGACGCATCATTCTGGCCGGCAATCTATCTTGCAAACAGAGACCAGATAAAAGATCCCGATCTTATCTTTCCGGGTCAGAAATTTATTATCCCTCCAAAGCCGCAGAAAAAAATCACTTACAAGGAAGTGAAGGAGCAGATTAAAGAAAAATCTAAATGATAAAAAAAATATCAGCCATAATACTTATACTTTCAATCAATGTCCCTCTGCCAGCGAGGGACATTGACTTAGATGCCATCTATCTTAAAAAAGATTCCGCGCTTTACCGGCAGATAACTGCTTCTAAAGAGAAACTCTATGACCGCATTTCATCTCTCTTTATCGACAGTAATGTCATTTATGCCGGGTGGTCCGGCGGGGATGATATAATTTACATCAAGGAGTTCCCCCGGTTAAATATAGTTTATAAATATATCAGAAGCAGCCGCAGCAGGCAGGAGATTGCGCGATTCAGCGGAACCGTAACTGCGGCATTTTTAAATAAAAACGGGAATTTTCTCTACACAAAAACTTTATATTATAATGACGATGCCGAAGCGGTTTCAGAAACGCTTACGATAAATACCGGTTCAGGTGAAGTTCAGAGTAAAAGGTCTGGTTTTCTCTTTCTCGATTTTACTCTGCATCCTTCGGGAAGCGGACTTGTAAATCAGACGGCACAGGGGATTTTCAAAACCGATTCTTCTACAGGGAGTAGCCGGCTTGTCCATTCAAAGGATGTACTTTCCGGTCTGTCATCGGCCGGAGACCCTGTTCTTGCATTTATTTCCCCCGATGAGAAAAAGACGGTTCTTGTATCCGGAAACGGAGGGGCTTATAAAACAAAAATTGTAACTTCTTCCGGTGAGGTATCACTCAACGGAGTGTCTTCAAATACTGATTTAAGGTGGATAGATAACAGCAGGTTTATATACCGGTCGGGTGGCGGGGGTGATTACTCTGTAAGGGTTTATAATATTACTTCAGGTAAATCAATGGAGCTGATTTCAGGCACTCTCAATCCCGACATAAATTTTTCAGAAATTCCGGGATTGATAACATGTCTGGATAATCAGGTAATAACTATTATATCACGCGATCTCAAATGGAGAGTTGTTACCGGGATAGAGGGGGAGGAGTCATATTTTTCCCCGGACGGCAGAAAGTTTACATCTATATATCTCGGGAGACTTTACGTAAACAGTCTTAATATGGTTGAAAAATACAGAATGGATATAAGACGGAACGGGGAGGATCTCATTAAGCTTTATCGTAAAGCGGCCGTGACAAAATCCGTATGGGAGAGTGATTATTCCCCTGAATATATTAATAAGAAAATTAAACAGTACGACAGTTTTCTGAAAATGAAAGAGATAAAAAGATGATCAATCGAAGAGCTCTGCGGAGATTTTTTAAATTATACTTTTACAGGCTGAACAATGGCGCCCCTTCCGGTACCGGGATAATAACTGCCGAAGAGTTTGCTGAAGAGAATAGATCTCTTCCGGTAAAAAAAGAGAAATGGAAGCTGAATCTTTTGCTGTTTATTTTAACATTATGCACAACAACATTGGCCGGTGCTGTTTATACAGATAATATTTTTGATTCAATAATAAGCGGTTTACCCTATTCGCTCACTCTTCTCACTATTCTGGGCTTTCATGAATTCGGGCATTACTTCGCGGCTAAAAGATTCGGTGTCAGAGCTACACTCCCTTATTTTATTCCGTTCCCTTCGATTGTGGGTACAATGGGTGCAGTGATCAAAACCAGATCCCCTATACCACACAGAAGAGCGCTTTTCTATATAGGCGTTATGGGGCCTATTCCCGGATTTATAGTCAGTCTGGTCGCTGTAATAACAGGTGTTATGCTGTCCGAGGTTCTTCCTCTTCCCCCCGCTGAAGGGATAATTCCGATTTTCGGTAACTCGTTGCTTTTCGGATTTATTGTTGAGCAGATCCACGGCACAATACCCGCAGGATTTGATATAGCGCTTCATCCCTTCGCATGGGCCGGATGGATCGGTTTTCTTGTGACAAGTTTAAATCTTATCCCTATAGGCCAGCTTGACGGCGGTCATATTCTCTATTCATTAATCGGTAGAAAACAGGTTTACTTCGGCTGGGCAGCTCTTGCGGCGATGGTTGTTCTCACTTTTATATGGCCCGGCTGGGGAGTCTGGATCTTTCTGACACTATTTGTACTTATGGTGGCGCACCCGCGAATACCGGAGAGAGAGGAGCTGTCATTTAAAGAGAAAGTTGCGGGCTGGCTATGTATGGTAATACTGGTTATTACATTTATCCCGGTTCCTGTGGAGATTTATTAAATCTAAATTTGACAAATTTACCAATTTAGTCATTACATATAATGTTGCTTACTTTTAAAACTCACCCCCGGCCCCTCTCTTTAGAAAGAAAGAGAGGGGAGTTTAAGACAGGAAATTTATTGTTTTTTTTCAGAGGAATGTTTTGTTTTACGAAGCCCCTCTTTTTTTCACCAAAGAGAGGGGCGCGGCAGTAGCCGGGGGTGAGTGTAAAAAGTTTTAATGAAAATCATTCGTTCACAGCACTAACGTAGAATTTTTCTACGAATTAACTTCAATATAATATCTGTAGTTTTTAATCATTTTAAAAATTACAATAAGATCCGCGGCAGACCAGATTATGCATGCATGTATAAAAGTCGCTCTGTTCATCTGTGTATTCAGTATTATCCAGCTATCGGCTGTTTTAAAAACTGTGAGTCCGTATATTGCAAACGCTGCGGTCATTCCGGTTATGATTGCCGTCATGAATATCACTTTATTGATGCCTGAGTATTTTGTAAGTGTTGCGTAAAGCAGAATGATGATAAGCAAAAGTATTATGAAACTCATATTTTTTCTCCATTGATTGTGTATAACAATTAAATCTTAAAGTCAGTATTTATTCCTTAATTATTATGAAGTAAAAAGATCTATTATCCCCGCCGCCGAAGGCGGCTGGGATGTATATTTTTTTTTCACACTATAAATTATATTCAGGAAAACTACTGTCAGAAAGCATATTTTATCTCTTCCCATTTATGGGGGAGATGCCGCGTTAGCGGCAGTGGGGGCATTACTCTTTATAAAAGCCCCAGTTGAAAAAGAAAAAGCCGTTATTCTTAATGTGATAAATTATTGTATTATCATTTCTGTCAATTTTAAATACCGATGATGAGGAATTTTCCATGTCGGCATAATCGTTGAAATTCAGTTTTGAATCTACAAATTTTATTTTCAGCAGTTTCCCTTCATTCATAAATTCGTAATTAAAAAAAGTACTGCTTGCTGTATCTGTAAATATTTTTGAGTTAAGAACCATTACACCTGAAGATAGGAAAAGTATCTCGGCAGGCTCCATCTCCCCCCCGGGATAAACGTATTTTTCGATAACTTTTATTCCGGAAGAATCAAATGCCTTCACAAAACCTTCGTTCAAATCTTTTTTCTGTTCGTTGAAAGATTTCTTAATCACATCATACTCGGTTTTTGAGCCGGCTGAGTCTCCGGTGACTGCCTCCGGAGCCTTATCCTTACAGGATATAATTGAAATCAGCAGTATAGCTGAAAATAGAATCACTTTAATATTTTTCATGTGTTACCTCACAAGTTCTTTAATCTCATTAATTCCGCTTTCAGCAGCATAGTCTGAAGCGGTTTTACCGTCATTGTCTTTTATGTCGGCAGCTGCGCCTCTGGCAGTGAGTATCGGAATTATATCTGCCACCTTCTGATAATTCCGCTGATTCGCCTCTTTAAGTATATGGGACAGAGCTGTTCTGCCGAATTTATCCTTTGAATTAATATCCGCACCGTTTTTAATCAGGAGATCGATAAGTTCCGTTGTGGACTTTTTCTCCTTATCTGAAACCTTATAATCTCCGGTGTAATCCATTACAGTTTTTTTCAAAGCAGTATTTCCGCTGTTGTCGGTACCGTTTACATTAGCTCCCCCTTTTAGAAGGGCTTCTATAACAATAGTATTTTTAGTCCTGCAGGCTATGTCAAGGGGAGTTCTTCCATACTTGTCAGGGATATCGGCGTTTGAACCCTTTGATGTAAGATCAATAATAAGTTTTGCAGCCTGAACTGATTTTGGTTTATCCTTTACTCCGGAGTACTGGGTTCTGGAGAGAATCATTATAAGTGTTTCATTTCTCTGATTAAGGATGTTAGGGTCCCCTCCGTTTTTAAGGAAAAGTGTTACGATGTTGAATTTTTCAAGAGAAGCCGCTTCATGAAGGAGAGGTGTCCCGGAAGCTGTCCGGTCGTTGATTTCTGCTCCCCCTTTGATAAGATAATCGGCACACCAGTATCCGCCTTCTCCGCCTGCTTTGATGCTTTTAAATAAAGCCGATTCTCCCGCTTTATCTTTGAGTTTAACATCGGCTCCCCCGTCGATCAGTGCTTTGACAGAGTTGTTGTAGCCTTTTTCAGATGCCAGCATAACTGCAGTTTTACCCTCGGCATTCAGCAGATTAAGATCAGCTTTATTTTTTACAAGAGAGCTGATAAAACTCAGTTTGTTCCCAAGAGCTGACAAGTGTATCAGAGCGTTGCCGTTCTCGAAGATTTCGGAACCAGCTGCACCGGCGGCAAGCAGCAGTCCGAATATATCGGATCTGTTTTTTTCGTACGATATAAGTAAAAGATTTTTCCCTTCTGAATTCTTTACATTCACCGAAGCTCCTCCATTCAGAAGAAGGGCTGCTGTTTTTATATCAGATTTTGTAACGGCAATTATCAGAGGGGTCATCCCTGATTGATCTTTGACATTTAAATCCGCTCCCTTGCTGATGAAGAAAGCCGCATTTTCAGAGAGACCGGCATATACAGCAAGTGCAAGCGGAGTTCTACCTGCCTCATCTGTTTCCGTAACCTGCTGAGGACTCACTTCAAGAGTTGAAAGAAGAGCAATTGCTCCCTTGGCCGATGCAAGATAATGAATCAGTGTCATCCCCTGATTATCTCTGTCCTGCAGATTAATATTGTCCTTTCTATCAAGGAGCATCTTCGCGAATTGGAGTTTCCCTTTTTCTATGGAGAGAAACAGCGGCGTTTTCCCTGAGCTGTTTTTTATATTCAGGTCTCTTTGGGGATTTATCTGCATCAGTGAAGTGAAGAATGCACGGTCATCTTTTTCAGCGGCAAGGTGAAGTATTGAGTTGCCATCGCCGTCTTTTAGCGAAATATCCGCACCACGTTTTATAAGTTCAGTAAATGCCGCTTTTGAATTTTTTTTATAAGCATAAAGAACCAGGGGGTCGGTATTATTTTCTTTCATGTTTATGTTCAGTCCGTTATCAAGAAGAACTTTGAATCCCTCGAAGTTCCCTGAATCTATTGCTGCTCCGGCAGGGGAACTCCCGGAGTTGTCTGTTCCATTTACATCGCTCCCTTTCTGAATAATGAGAGTTATTAAATTATCCCATGGTTTCCCCTTCTGGGATGCCGCCATGTGAAGGGCTGTTTTTCCTGAAGTGTCCTGTTTTTTCACATCGATACCTTTTCCGATGAGGTATGATGCAAGCGGCGAGTTTTTATTTTCAATTGCAATTACAAGGAGTGTTTTTTCGCTGCTGTCGGTAAATCCAATATCCGCACCGGCATCTGCAAGAGATTGGACATTTTCCCATCTCCTGTTTTTAACAGCTGTCATGAGCGGTGTTAACCCTGAATTATCCGCATTGTTTATATTGATTCCATAAGCGGAGAATGCCGTGATATTTTTCCCGTTGTTTTTTCCCGATGCCAGAAGGTGCATAATATTTCTTCCGGAAAAATCTGATACATCTGCGCCTGCTCCGTTCTGTATCAGAAACTCTGCGGTTTTGAGATATCCTTTTTCTACAGCCATGAATAGAGCTGTTCTCCCCTGCGATCCCTTTCTTTCCAGTGATGCTTTCATCCCGGTGAGATACTTTACAGTCGCTATGTCATTTCGCATAACCGCTACATGAAGAAGAGTCTCCTTTGCCGGATTCTCCGAATCGATATCAGCTCCTTTCTCAGCAATAAACTTCATTATATTTATCTGCCGTTTTTCATAAGCATAAACAATCATAGGTGTGTTCCCGAAATAATAATCTGGCCGTACACCTCTGGCCATTAAAAGTTCAAGAGCCGGGATATTCCCTTTGCTTACTGCTATCTCCGCCGGGGTCTGTCTTGGCGAGTTGAAGTTGAGGGCGTTTATATCAGCTCCTCTGTTCAGCGCTCTCTCCATAAGGGCTACTGCTTCTTTTTTACTGCTTACTGCAAGCAGATGGAGAAGGGTATTCCCTTTGAGATCTGCCGATTTAACATCTGATCCTTCGTTGATCAGGAACTCCGCAGCGGCATACTTTCCGTTAGCTGCAGCAATAAGCAGCAGTGATTTACCTGAAGAGTCCGAAGTCTCCCTGCCGAAGCCCTGACTTATTAAATCCTGCATTATTTTTATATTGCCCGATTTTGCAGCACTGATCAGTTTTGCCTCTGTGGCCATTGCATTTACTGAGCATATAGAGTAGAAGATCGCTGCAGCAATTATTATTAAGGTCTTTTTCATATTCCCTCACCTGTTTTCAGAAAATTATGGGTGCATATAATTCAGCGGGTTAACGAACTCCTCGTAAGCCCTTATTTCAAAATGAAGATGGCAACCGTATGAGTGACCGGTATTGCCCACGGTTCCGACCTTCTCCCCGGAATTGAGTTTCTGTCCGTTTTTCACTGAAACCGATGTCAGGTGTCCGTAAACAGTGCGGTAACCGTTTTTATGTTCTATTATAACATAGGAACCGTAACCGCATGATGAGCAGTTCCGTGAATTCTCCACAACGGTAATTACTGTACCGTCAGCTGCTGCTACAACATTAGTTCCGCAGGGTGACGCGAAATCGATACCGTTATGGTTGCTTGCCTTACCTTTAAGAATTCTTTTGCCGAATTTACTTGAAATGAAATAATCATCAGTGATCGGGACCTGGAAAAGATTATCTATACTGTCACCCTCTTCAAATGCATATTTGTCTTTTGATAAAAATGCTCCGAAAACCCATCCATCGTAATCGAGATATTTTATTCTTACCCATTTAGATTTTTTACCCCCAAGGGTAACCTCATCGGGCTCAATATCGGTAATCTCAACTTTATCTTTATTCTGCAGGCTGAACAGTACCGTGCTGTAATCATCCGGGGCGTCACGCACTCTTAGAATGTCGGACTTAACATAGAGGTCGGCACCTGTATTAAGATGTGAAATAAAATCGTCATCTTTAACACCTGCGTCAATGGTGATATCAGTGAGGTAATATGCGAATACCCACCCTTCAATATCATCTTTTTTAATTCTGGCCCAATTGGAATAGTTGCCGCCGTAATAATCTGAATGGGAGGAGTATTCCAGTACTTCAACTATATCGTTTTTATTGAGACTGTATATCGTTTCACCATCAAGTGAAGGATCGACTCTTACTTTAAGTGCCGATGTATTTACTTTCATGTTCTTCGGTTCAGGCAGAGAGGTGTCTCTCCCTATATATTGGGCCAGTACAAAAAGTCCCTTTTCCCCTGAGCTTTCATACTCGTCTTTGATACCGTAATTGTTGCCCGGATAAAAACTCTTGTCCGGAGTCAGTGAACTCTTTTTTATACTGTCGGGCTTTTTGCTTAACAGCAGGTTCAGCGGGATGTATCCTTCTGTTTCGTCGTCGGTCCTGATTAATAACCAGTCTTTTGTAATACTCGGATAGGATTTGTCTTTTTTCAGGTCAGGTTTCATAAGAACAGTTACCCGGTCCCCTTTTGAAACTGAAGCTGTGTATTCCTTTATACTGTCGTAGGGGAGAGCTCTAAGTTTGTAGCTTTCAGCGGCCCAGGCAAAATATTTTTCCTGTTTTTTTATTACAGAGTCGTTGTCAAGTTCAAGAATATCTTCTGCTTTATCGGGGTTTATCGGGATATTGATTTTCATATCCGGAGCGAAGTTTTTTATTTTTGCCTGGAAATCTGAGAATTTTTTTAAAATTTTAGCACGTCTCTCCTCATCTTTTTTTATTACCTCTGTCCGGGATAATCTGCTTTTTTCGGCAATCTCCTCAGGTGTGGCTGCATTTAAAGAGACCGAAAAAGGGAAAAGCATCATTATTATAAAAAAAATCTGTTTTTTCATATTCACCACTCATATTGATATAATTAATAATTCTAACAGAAAAAGAGGTGAAAAGTCAATTCTATTTATAGCCCCTATAATCATCTGTAATAAAAGTTAAAAAAATCCTTGAAAGTGAAAAGCTTTATTATAAATTGTATTAAACTATGAAAAAAACCAAAAAAAGGACCTAAAGAATGAGAAAGCTGTTATATATAATTCCACTATGCCTGATTTCGCTGCAGATAATCTCCTGTAAAACTCCCGGTTCTATTGAGACTGTCCGCAACGAAATAAAAGAGGAGAATGAAAAATTTCTTAATCCTGATAGTAAAGTCACAGAGGTCTTCCGTGTTCTGCTGACTTCTGACGAATATAGAGTTATTCAGCTTAAAAATGACAAGACAATGGAGAGAGTTAAAGACGAAGGGGGGGATAAATATATCTCCAGTGAAATTCAGAAACTTGACATGATAGATGAGGCAAGAGTGGGAGTTATCAGTGTCTGGCTCTATCCCGATTCAGGTAGAATAATGAAGATCAGATCACAGAGGCCCACATACTTTAAAGAAGTGGATGCTCTTCTTAATGACGATATAATGAGATGGAATTTTAATTTTCCGAAAAAAGTGGTTGAACCGACAAAGTTTGATATTGTATATCGCGTTGTGCTCTCTAAAAAGCAGAGCGATGAAGAGATTATCAAAGCAGTTCAGGAGAGAATGAAGGAGCAGTAATTCGTTATTGATTGTATTCGCACATTTTTGTGCAGCAGTATAGGTAAGGCGGGGGTAGAGCTCCGCATTATCCATACTGCACCCGGCGCAGACCAGATACCCATTTTATCCTCAAATTAAACCCCCGAATAAAACGAGGAGAAGAATTACTATGAGAATGGATCGATTGACCCTTAGAGCTCAGGACGTTGTAAACAGCGCCCAGAATATTGCCGTTGAAAACAACAGTGCAGATATTCACCCGGAACATCTGCTCAAGGCAGCTGCAGATCAGGATGGCGGGATATTCAGCGCCATAGCTGAAAAACTCGGTGCCCCATTAAAAGATATTAAAAATGAAATAAATCAGTACATAGCCTCTATGCCTAAGCAGACCGGCGGCGGTCCAGGGGGAGGATCCCTTTCGGCTAAAGCCCGTGATGTGATGAATGAGGGGTGGAATCAGGCTGTAAAACTGGGGGACCAGTATCTCAGCACTGAACATCTTATAATTGCACTAGCATGCAGTGACAGCATTAAAGCTAAACATATATTAAATTCCCACGGATTCAACAAAGAGAGCATCCTTCGTGTTCTCATGGATATCCGGGGGAACAAAAAAGCTGAAGATGAACATGCAGAGGATAAGTATAACTCTCTCTCTAAATTCAGTAAAGATCTTACGGACTCTGCAAGGATGAATAAACTTGATCCTGTTATAGGGAGAGATGAGGAGATCCGCCGTGTCATGCAGGTGCTTTCAAGAAGAACAAAAAATAATCCTGTACTTATCGGTGAACCCGGCGTGGGTAAAACCGCCATTGTTGAGGGACTTGCCCAGCGGATGGTCGAGGGTGACGTCCCTGAAAGTCTGAAGAACAAACGCCTTATCGCTCTGGACATGGGCGCTCTTATTGCCGGTGCAAAATACCGGGGCGAATTCGAAGAGAGACTGAAGAGTGTAGTGGAGGAGGTGGAGGAATCTGCCGGTGAAATTATACTCTTCATTGATGAGCTTCATACACTTGTCGGTGCAGGCGCTGCTGAAGGTTCAATGGATGCATCGAATATGCTCAAGCCTGCTTTGTCGCGTGGTGCAATGCGCACAATTGGTGCGACAACTCTTGCTGAATATCAGAAATACATAGAAAAAGATAAAGCTCTTGAACGCCGGTTCCAGCCTGTATTTGCATCAGAACCCTCTGTTGAGGATACTATTGCAATTCTCCGGGGACTTAAAGAGAAATATGAGGTTCACCATGGTGTCCGTATATCGGACTCGGCCTGTGTTGCCGCTGCGGTACTCTCCAGCAGATATATCACAGACCGGTTTCTTCCCGACAAGGCAGTTGACCTTATCGATGAAGCCGCCTCTCTCATAAAGATGGAGATAGATTCAATGCCCACTGAGATTGATGAAATTGAGAGACGTATCCGTCAGCTCATGATCGAGAGTGAAGCTCTGAAGAGAGAGAAAGATGCCGCGTCAAAAGAACGCCTTGATAAAATTCAGAACGAACTTGCCGAACTGAATGAGAGTAAAAATATCCTCGTGGCGCAGTGGCGTAAAGAGAAAGATATAATCAAGAATATAAGCAATGTTAAAGAAGCTATAGAGCAGTACCGTATCGAAGAGCAGCGCGCAGAGAGAGAGGGTAACCTTAACCGCGTGGCAGAGATAAGATACGGTAAAATTGTTGAGCTTGAAAAAGAGATAGAAGAGCTGAACAGTAAAGCGAAGGAGATACAGGGTGACAACTCTCTTCTGAAAGAGGAGGTTACCGATCAGGAGGT
>PGXT01000059.1:28397-30393 GCA_002839285.1 Spirochaetae bacterium HGW-Spirochaetae-5
GGTAAAACCGAAACAGCAAAGGCCGTTGCCGAATTCATGTTCAATGACGAGAAGTCCGTAATTCGTATCGATATGTCTGAATATATGGAGAAACATGCCGTGGCAAGGCTCATCGGCGCTCCTCCGGGGTATGTGGGCTACGAAGAGGGGGGACAGCTCACCGAGGCTGTACGGCGGCGGCCATACAGCGTAATACTCTTCGATGAAATAGAAAAGGCGCATCACGATGTGTTCAACATATTTCTTCAGATTCTCGACGAGGGGAGACTCACCGATTCGAAAGGACGTGTTGTGGATCTGAAAAACACTCTGATAATAATGACATCGAATATCGGAACCTCATATATAGGGGACCAGTCAATTCCGGAAGCCGATAGAATGGCCGGAATCGAGAAGGAACTGAAGATGAACTTCAAACCTGAGTTTCTGAACAGGGTCGATGAGGTAATCGTTTTCAATCCTCTCACAAAAGAGAACATTGCCGGCATAGTTAAAAATCAGCTCACAGATGTGGCGCTCCGGCTGAAGGAGAGGGGAGTTTCGCTTGAGATTACACGCGGCGCTCTCGATTTTCTCGCGAAGGAGGGTTACGATCCCGCTTTCGGCGCAAGGCCTCTGAAGCGGGCAATACAGAAGTATATACTCAACCCTCTGTCAGTAAAGATTCTTTCAGGCGATTTTAAGGAGAACTGTACGATTAAGATGGATATAAAAGGGGGAGAGCCGGTTTTTATGTGAAGCAGATTTTGAGGCAGTTTGCCGATTTTACCTTCATAATCCTTCAATACTTTTAAAAATATAGTGGATTAATCTGTATAAATAATATAAATTGTAATAACTTTGTTAAACCGGAGATTTGTTATGAGAAACAGGCTCTTTATTATATATCTTTTTGTAATTATGTCGGCGGGGAGCCTGTCGGCTGTAACGGTTAATGTTGATTTTGGCAATGCTGCCCTAAACGCAGCATTAAAAACAGATGTGGAAGATGCTATTAGAACAGAAATTGCAAAATATGACTATATGCCTAAACTTGCAACCGGATTCGGAAATGCGAATACATATGCGTCTCATGCGGCGACTTTGCGAGGTTATCAGGGTTACGATATATTTGCAATTGCAGTTGGGTCTATGCTGTCGGTTCAGGCTCCAAATGATGACCCTATGTTTTTTACGGAACTTCAGGACGAACTCGATACAGGTGATCTTTATGCAGGTGTTGGCGGGAACCCTGCCGTTGTACAGGCAGGTCTTAATCTTGGTTTTATCTTAGATGGGCTTCACATAGCATTTAAATTCGGGAAATTTGATTACGGAGTTGAAAATTCTGATTTTAAAGTGGATTATAAATCGAATCTCTTCGGGGGGCTTCTTAATTATCAGCTTATTAATGAGAAGGCGATTCTTTCCAGAATTTTATTATGGAGAGGTTTGTCTCTTGAATCAGGTTGTATATATTCAAATAATATAGTTTCTTTTTACAAGGAGTTACCATCCCAGGATATTACTAATGGTGGTTATACAGTAAGAGTAGACAAATCTGTTGATCTTGTACTTGATACAAAATCGGTTGTTGTACCTATTGAAATATACACATCGATCAGACTTTTATATGTTTTAAATATTGGTGTTGGCGGCGGAGTGGATTACGTTCCCTATGGGAATACCAGTTTTAAACTTAAAAGTGCCGGGCCTATTGAAGTAATTGCTGATATTCCGACTGCCGGGTTATTAATCGGTACAAAAGGTTCCGCTACAATTAATGCCGGAACCGATGATGTTGCGCCTGACAAATACCGGCCTAAAGCGATGATGAATCTTGGAATAAGTGCGGGCCCTATTTTTATTGATGTTCCTGCCACTTACTACTTTACAGACAATGGTTATGCCGTAGGTCTCTCTGCAGGTATGGCCTGGTAATATTTTTTTGCATAATCTCTTGACATTTTTTTATGCTTCATGGCTTGTTTGATTCTGTTAAATATGAACTATTTCC
>PGXT01000060.1 GCA_002839285.1 Spirochaetae bacterium HGW-Spirochaetae-5
ATTTTTGCAGTAAATCCGGGATGTTTTATTTTCTATGAACCATCACTTTTCAGAGCTGATTATGCTCATAATGCAAAGGGACAAACCCGTTTACTTTTTTAAAATTATTAAGATTTTGCCTGCCGCAGATTTTACGGCAGATAAGACACTTAATAATCATTAATTTCCTATTTGAAATTCCGGCAGATTAAAATCCACAAAAATTTTGTTTTTGTGCAGAAAAATGGGCTTAAATGGCTAAAAAAGAGGTTAAAAACCATATTTCCGGGGTCAGAGCATCACTTCTGACACTTCAGTTTACCTTCATTTTTAATAAAAACGGCACAAATTTTTCTGTTTAACTGAAAATGTGCGCAGCGCTGGAGAACCACAAAAATTATGAAAACCATTAAAATCCTGATTCTGATGATTAACAAAATTAAAAAATATCTCATATATGGAATATTTCAAATGCACTTATCATTAGTGAATAAACCTCCCTGTTGTAAAAAATGACCCCCTCTATTCACGGGCAAAATTTCAAATATACGGGCGCCCCGCCGGTCATGTTCTATCTTTAAATTTCATGTTATAATAATTCTTTAAGTATCGCAAACCGGACGCCATAATTCCGGCGGCCCGGCTTTCCGCTTGTACTCCTCGCAGTCCGGCGGTAGACAATTTATAATCTGAATCATTACAACTTCTATAAATTCCAGGTGTTTAGCATTTTATAGAATCCCGCCGCTCTGCTGCGGGGTAACGCTGCAATCCCTGGCGCGGTGAGGTTAATTTTTTGTTTTTTATAAAACTTTTAAGTTCATAGAAACGTTTTATTGTGAATTGTACACTGTCCTTCCGGACGGGACTTTTTGAGTTACCACACTTAACGTGCAAGGGGGATAGCCGCATCCCCTACTTCGACAGGCTCAGCACACCGCTTCGCGAACCCCGCGGCTCCTCAATCGCCGGAGGGGCTTTTTTACTTAATGTAGTTGAATACTTCCAGCATGACCGCCGCAAAGTGCGGTGAAGCACGGCTGCGGCGGACACTTTTCAGGTTATGCAGTAGAAATAAACTCCGGCAATCTATTTTACCTGAAGCGGGTATTACTTATTTATATTTTCTTTTCCCTTTCGGCAAACTCAATGCAGATTGTTTCGCAACTGTATCTCAAATCGATGGAAAAATAGCCGGACCGGAAGAGGATCAGAAGAAGATTAGACGAGTAAAAATTGCGGGAGAAATTGTGTCGAAGACTTTCATGAGTCATATAATTGATCAGTGATAAATCAATTATTATATTGATCATTTCTTATAATTCATTCTCCACTTTTTACTAAGAATTTTTATATTAAAATGTTCATTAATTCATCCTCGAACCATTTTATGATTGATTTAATGTTGTGACATGTTACAAAGTAGTGCAATAAATTGACCGGGTATTCAACGGATTATGGTTTACTGCACAGAATTTTATAATTGGATTTATAATCCAATTACAAGCAATACGTCGTCGATCATTCTTTTGCGGAAGCATATATGAAATATTTCGTGTATGCTTGCGTTAGCTGAAAGTCTTTTAACAAGGATTAAGTGAATGAACTATATTTCAGAGTGGAAAACATACTTAAAAAATAAATCTTTCAATGAAAATACAATATCTGACGTAATTATTAAACTTACTGAGAAATATAAGGAAAATCATAGATTCTACCACAATTTGAATCATATAAAAAACATGTATGATACACTTTCAAACTTTAAAGATAAAATTGATAACAATGAAAGTATTTTTTATGCTATATGGTTCCATGATGTTATATATGACACAAAGTCATTTGATAATGAAGAAAAGAGTTCAGATTATGCTAAATATGTGCTATCAGATCTTAAAATAAATGATACCATTATTAGAAAAGTTATTCAACTAATATTAATTACAAAAAATCATTGTCCGATAGAAAATTCATTTGATGAAAAAATATTTCTCGATTCTGATTTATTAATACTGGGTCAAAATAAAGATAAATACAAAGAGTATATGGAATCCATTAGAAAGGAATTTCATTGGGTAGATAATATAAACTATAATGCAAGTCGAATTACTATTTTAAAAAAATTTCTAAAAAGACCAACAATTTATTTTACTGATGAGTTTAAAGATTTATACGAGTCCATTGCTAGACAAAACATACAAGAGGAGATAAGTTATTTAAAATGAAACTTTTTGATAAAATAAAATCTGTTTTTATTAATCGTAAAAATCCAGAATTACACTATGTTGTAAATGTTGATGATGAAGGTATCTCTTGCAGTCATCCCAAAAGAAATTTTGAAAGAATTAATTGGACTGATATTGATGAAATAGCAATTGTTACTACAAATGATGGACCATTTTTTCCTGATGTGTGGTTTGTTTTTATAGGAAAAGATACTGGTTGTTCTTTTCCTCAGGGTGCAACTAACCTAACAGATGAATTATTATTTGATAATATTATTAAACGATTTAAAAATTTTGATTATGCAATAATGATACAGGCTATGTCATGTGCTGAAAACAATAAATTTATATGTTGGACAAAACGTTAAAAGACCTTCGCATAACAAAGCTTACCTGCGGCGCTCGGGGTACCTCGCTTGGGCTTCGCCACATTGCGGCAAAAGGCCGCCGCAACGTCAGGTAAGCAAGACGTTATCGGCAATTGCATTTATATACTTGTTAATATACTTGACTTTCCCCAGCCTTTTATTATCTTTTACATAGGAGGTATCCTATGCCACAAATATCACTTTACATAGACAAAGAAACTTTAAACAAAATAGAAAAAGCTGCAAGCAGGGAAAAAATTTCTATTTCGAAATGGGTTGGAAAAAATATTAAAAAAGTCATAAAAGATGATTATCCGAAAGGCTACTTTGATTTATTCGGTTCTATATCAGATGAAACATTTGATATTAAATCTTTATCTTTTAAAAATGATTCTAAAAGAGAAAGTTTATGAACTATTTTTTAGATACAAATATATGTGTATATTTTCTTAAAGGGTTATATCCATCAGTATTAGAGAATATTCAAAATTCAAATCCGAATAATATTAAAATCCCATCAATCGTTAAAGCTGAACTTCTTTATGGAGCTGAGAAAAGTCAGCATAAAACAAAAAACCTTACAAATATTAATAGATTTCTTGAACCATTTGAAATTATCCCATTTGATGATGACTGCTCGATCATTTATTCTAAAATTCGAGCGACTCTGGAATTAAAAGAGAAAGGAATCGGTCCAAATGATTATATAATTGCCTCAACAGCATTAGCAAAAAATGGGATTCTTGTGACAAATAACAGCAAAGAATTTGAAAGAATAAAAAATTTAAAAATTGAAAACTGGACCTTGAGATAAATTCAACAGCCGATAACAAAGCTTACCTGCGGCACTCGTAGTACCTCGCTTGGCCTTCGTACGTTTCCCACTTAATTGTGGCAAAAACTTCTTGATTTTTATAAACTAAATCAGCATAAAATTTTTAGTACACTGGCAAAAGTCGTTTAGCCAGAACGTTATATGAAATCAATAGTGAATGCCATTAATAACAATGAAACCTAACGTTGATCACAATTCAGTTCTCATTACATTATTTTCGTGAATTACTTAAACATTCTTTTACTTCAAATTAATGATCATATGTTACATTTATATATCATCGCTAAGTTTACATGAATTCTAGAGATGAGCATTAATCTATATCAATAATATTAAACTCTAAGACTGTTTCTTTGTCGGAATTCATTGCTAAATATATATACCATGAATTTTAAAAAATTATCAAATTTTTAAATCTATGATTTCTAAAAAAGTTGACTTTTTAGAATAATCCGGTTTTAACCTTTCTTATTCACCCTTAAAATTTTGCCTGGTTGAGGGAATCTATTTTTATTATAATATCTGGAGGCTAACATGAAAAAAATTTCATATCTATTTTGCATGTTTGTATTTGTTGGTTGCTCTACAATGTCAGCAAATATTGTGGAACCGAGAGCAGATATTTTTATTAATCAAAAATATAAAAACAGTACTTTATTTATTATTATAGATGATAGAGTAAAAAACGATTTTTTATCAAAAAGTTCTGGTGGTATAAAGGATATCCAAATCAACGGGTTTAGAGAAAGCCTATCCAATGGATTATTATACTCTTTTTCTTCAAATGTAAGAGAAGTAGTATTTGTTGAATCACAAGAAAAAGAAGGATTATATCTCATCATCAGGTTTGCTTACCCGAGAATTTATAAGTATAAATCCAATTTAATACAAACTAAAGATGACGATCAATATGATAAACCTGAAGTAAAATGTAAATTAGAGTATGTAGCAGAACTATCCCTGAATGGTAAACTAATTAAATCCGTTAATAAAGAAGTTGTGAGTGAAGGATCAATCTTTACAATATTCGAGACAGATGCACTTTTACGTGATGTAATCGAAGTAATGTTCCGGGAAATAGGTAAAGATTTATTTATTTAAGTTTTTTATCTTCAAAAGCCACAAACCAATAACAGATTTGTCATCAAAGAATAAATATCGGCAATACGAAATTACGCATTACGATTGTTGCAAATTTTTTCGTATCCATCACCAGAGTTTAGCAATATTGTGCAATCTCTCTACGGTGTACAGTAAAGCTTATGCGCTTCAATCCCTGACGGTTGTTCGGGCTACGCCAAATCGCGGCGGTAAGGCTGCCGCGACTTCGCATAAGCAAGACGTTGTACACAATAAGCTTGAATTAAAAAACATGGAGAATTCATGAAAACAATTACTGTCCTATTATTAGCTTCAATAATTTCTTCTACAAATAATTTTACTCAATTTAAAAATTTAATAAATCAAAGCAAATATTCTGAAGCAAAAGTTGTACTAGATAATTGGGGTGACTCAAAAGAAAATGACCCGCAGTATTACATCAGCTGTTTCAACTATTATATAATACAATCACAGAAAAGTGGAATGGTATTACAAACTGAGAAACCTTATTCTGGTGATAGTTTTGAAATAACCGACTCTTCATCAGGTGAAACAAAAGGTTATATGGCAAATAGAACATATTATGAAGGTGAAAATTATAATAAAGCAATTGATTATATCAAAAAAGGTATCAATAAATTTCCAGATCATTATGAAATGAGATTTGGCTTGTTATGGGTTCACCAAGAGAATAGAAATTTCAAACAGTTTCTCACCGAATTCGAAGATGCGTTGAAATTTTATTACTTAAATAAACCCAAAATAGTTTACTGGAATGAAAATAAAATAATTAATTCACCATATGATTTCATTATTGAAAATGCTCAAGGAAATATCAACTATTTTTACAATAATCTTGATCTTCAGAAAAGTAATTCATTTTTAAATGCATGTAATGATTTAATAATTAAATATTATCCTGATCATAAATATGGTTACAATAATAAGGGAATAATGAGTTATATAACGAAAGACTTTAATAATGCTCTTAAATATTATTCTGTTGCATATAGTAAAGACCAAAATGATGCTATGATATTATTGAACATCGCTTATACTTATAAAAATCTGAATGACATTGAACAATCTAAAAAATATTTTAATAATGTCATTAAACTTGATAAAACTGGTGAATACAAAAAAATTGCAAAAAAAGAACTGAGCGAATTAAAATAACTTTTTGCGCTTACTGCATATTACAAAGCTTAAACGCGGCGCTCGAAGTACCTCGCTTGGCCTTACGCCACAATGCGCAAAAGACCGCGCAATGTCGCTTAGCCAGGACGTTATGTGAAAAAAGCGTTTTTTTAAAATCAAAAATATAGTCTTAACGGTATTTATAATATAAAAATATCGCATCATTGATTAAGCAGGAATAGTATGACAGAATTCTGGGAATCAAGCTTTATAGATAAACAGGAAATGTGGGGTTTAGAACCCGCAGATTCTGCGATTACTGCTTTAGAATTATTTAAAAAACATAGACTAAATAATATTCTAATACCTGGTTTTGGTTACGGAAGAAATGCTAAAATTTTTACTGACAATGGATTCAAAGTAACAGGAATAGAAATTTCTGAAACTGCTATTGATCTAGGGAAAAAACACTTTGGTGATAATATAAAGGTTTATCATGGTTCTGTTAGTTCAATGCCTTATGACAAAGAATTATACGATGGAATTTTTTGTTATGCATTATTGCATTTATTAAATGCAAAAGAACGAATAAAATTAATCAATGATTGTTATAATCAGCTTAAACCTAACGGCTTTATGGTTTTTGTGACACTTTCAAAAAAAGATAACAGGTACGGAGAAGGAAAAGAAATAAGCAAAGACACATTTGAAACTAAACATGGTGTTACTTTATTCTTTTATGATTCAGATTCAGTACAAACAGAGTTTGGAAACTATGGTTTGATCGAAGTTAAAGAGATTGATGAAGCATCTAAAAAAGTTGAGAACAAGTCTTCACAAAGTTTTTTGCAAATAATATGCAAAAAATAAAAATTAGTGAAAATGAATCTATTCTAAAAAGTGCCCGGCCTTCATATAACTTAAAGAAGTTTTAATGTAGTTGCCGAAAAATAAACTGCTAAGATTCATTAGCGGTTTATCACAATTAAGGATGTGATTTTAATTATTCGAATCAGCTATATAAAGACTCGATTGACAAAACCGCTGCTGACAAGCAGACCACGCTTTGACCACACTTAATCACCGGAGTACTTCACCTGAACTTCGCCACAACACACAAAAGACAGACCACGCAACATCAGGTTGCACCAGAATATTTTTTTTGAAGTAAGATTAACTTTTAAAAATGATAAATTTGATTTTTTTTTATATTCTATTAAATTATGGAGCAGTATAAGATTGTGTTTTCTTTCGTTTCTCCGCAGAAAACGAAATAAATAAACTTTTAATCATTGAGGAATATTATATGAGAAAATTAATAATGTGGAATGTAATCACCCTGGACGGATACTTTGAAGGTGAGAAAAACTGGGACTTGAGTTTTCACGAGTTTGTCTGGGGCAAAGAGCTTGAGGATTACAGCAAAGAACAGCTGAAATCAGCCGGCATGCTCATCTTTGGAGAGACGACATATTCAGGTATGGCCGATTACTGGACAAAGGCTGAAGGAGAAGATGCAGAGATAACGGAATACATGAACAGACTTCCAAAAGTTGTATGTTCACGAAAGCTTGTAACTGCAGAGTGGAACAATACAACAATCGTAAAAGATGCTGCGGCCGGGATTACTGAATTGAAGCTGCAGGGCAGCGGAGATATGCTTGTGTTCGGCAGCGGTAACCTCTCTGAATCTTTGATGAAAGCAGAACTGTTTGACGAATATCGCCTGTGCATTGCACCGGTATTTCTGGGAAAAGGGAGACTTTTGTTCAATCAGGGGATACCTCATAAAAAACTCAAACTGCTTGAAACACGTCCACTTTCTACAGGCGGCATCATTCTCAGGTATGCTCCCGACGAAAAGTCAGGGCAATGAAAAGCAAAACAAAAATTCATTGAAAATGAAGTTCCCTCTAAACCTGTATTCCATTTTTCAAAAAACGAAAAATATGAAATTTATATGAATTGAGTAAATTCAATCGTTATGAATATGACGAAAAGTATAAAATGATGAATTCAAAGAAAAACAAACAAGTTTGTTTTTTAAAGAAAAATTATATAAATTCTTTATAATCTTAATTTATAAGGATGTATTGTCATGAATAAAATAACACCAAATTTATGGTTTAAAGGAAACGCCGAGGAAGCAGTGAAATATTATCTATCAATTTTTCCTGATGGAAAAATCATTTCCACTTCATACTACCCGACCGAAGGTTTACTCGATTTCCAAAAACCCTTTGCCGGCAAAGTTTTGGCGATTTATTTTAAACTTTTTGGACAGCAATTTACAGCCATTAACGCCGGTGATGAGTTTACCTTTAACGAAGCGGTTTCATTTAACATCTCATGCAAAGACCAGTCGGAAATCGATTACTACTGGGATAAACTCACCACCAGTGGAGGTGCAGAGAGCGTATGCGGATGGTGCAAGGACAGGTATGGTCTCTCATGGCAGGTAAATCCGGAAAATATTGAGGAGATTATGCTTACGCCCGGTGCCTGGGAGAAATTATTACAGATGAAAAAAATTATTATTGAAGAATTAAAAAATCCTTAAAGCATAGATGAAAATATGGACTCAGGAATTATCGGGATTAGGTAAAGTCTGTCATAATCAGCAGGAACGAAAAATATTTTTTGAGCAGCATATAAAGTTTACCCGCGGAGCACGAAGTACTTCGCATCGCCTGCTTAAATGCCGGGACTTTTGTAATTAAATTTCAAAATAGAAATAATATAAAAATAATCTTTTAGAGGCACATCAAATGAATATTATCACCATTGATAAAAACAATATTGATCAGGAACATATCTGCTGCGCGATTGGAAATGATAAACAGAATCAGGCCAGAGCTCAATCAAAAAAGGAATGGATGAAAGACAGATTCAATGATGGTCTTACTTTCAAAAGATTTGATCAAAGAGGAAAGATTTTTATTGAATATATGCCGATCGAAAAAGTATGGAAACCTGTCTCAGGTAAAAATTTTATGGTTATTAATTGTTTATGGGTTTCCGGACAGTTTAAAGGTAAGGGCCTATCAACTCAACTACTTGATGAATGTATAAGTGATGCCAAATCTAAAAAAATGGATGGGATTGCTGTTATAAGCAGTACTAAAGTAAAACCATTTTTAACGGATAAAAAATTCTATTTAAAGCACGGTTTTGAGACTGCTGATACAGCACCTCCGTATTTTGAATTACTTGCATTAAAGTTTAATAAAAATGCGGAAAATCCTAAATTCACCGGTAATGCAAAAAGCGGCACATGCTTAAATAAAAAAGGTCTTACTTTCATTTATTCAAATCAGTGCCCTTTCATGGAAGAGTATGTTGAACTACTTGCTGAAGTTTCCAGGAGAAAGAAAGTACCATTTGAAATTAAAAAACTAAAAAATTACAGTGAAGTGCAGCAAAGCGGAAGTCCCTTCGGAACACTTGGGATCTATTTTAATGGTGAGTTTAAAACTCATGAACTGATGCCGGAAAAAAAATTTGAGAAATTTATTAATGAACTGTAATTACCGGAGATACTTTATTTTATCATTGGCATTATTGCATTTTTAAAATTTTTTAAAGGGGATAGATTATTTTTTTATCAGGAATTATTCCTTAGTATAATTTTTAGTGTAAAAAACAGAAATTATATATCCCCGCCGTCTTCGGCGGCGGGGATAATAAAGTATTTTTATTAAAAAACATTCAAAATAATCAATATTATTATTTCAACTTAAAGTATATTTATAACCTGTTAATATTATTTTTAGATTAAGAGGAAACTACTATGAGAAAAATAATAATTCTTTCTTTTGTTTCACTCGACGGAATAATTCAGGCACCCGGCGCACCGGAAGAGGACACCTCCGGCGGTTTCAAATATGGCGGCTGGGTTGTTCCATATTTCGATGAATTCGCGGGCGGGATTATGGGGGATCAGATGAAGCAGCCCTTCAATCTGCTTCTGGGGAGAAAAACCTTCGAGATATTTGCATCTTACTGGCCAAACCATGCAAATGACTGGCCCGGCATAAACGAAGCCGCCAAATATGTGGTTTCAAAAACTCTCACAAAGCCTGACTGGGAAAATTCAATCCTTATCAACGGAAACGTTGTGGAGGAAATTAAAAAACTAAAGAGCCAGGGCGGCCCTGACTTACAGGTGCATGGCAGCGGTAATCTCATACAGACGCTTCTGAAACACGATCTGGCCGATGAATTGTGGCTCAAAATATTTCCTGTTACACTTGGCTCCGGCAAGCGCCTCTTTGACGTAGGCACCATTCCGGCAGCATTCGAACTGACAGACAGCAAAGTTTCACCAGGGGGAGTTATCTTTGCCACTTACAAACGTGCCGGTGAAGTTAAGGTCGGATCGTTTTAAATAGTAAAGAATGTTCTGCCATAATTCCCATCCTCCCCGATGAGAATGCGGCGGATAAGAATACCGATAGCGAGATGAAATTATAATTTTACAATAATGGAAACAGCCCTATGAACGTGGATATCGGAAGCAGATATGACAAAATAGCACAGTGGTGGCATAATAACCATAATGAATCAGTTTACGGCCTGACACAGATTGAAAAAGCTGTCCGTTACTGCAGAAACCGAAATACGGCATTAGATGTCGGATGCGGTAGCGGCGGAAGAATTATCCGCAAACTCCAGAGTGAAGGCTTCAATATTACAGCAATAGATATTTCTCCCGCTATGATTCAGATTGCCGAATCGAATCATCCTGATGTTAATTTTGAAATCTGCGATATCACAAGCTGGAAAACTGACAAAACCTTTGATTTAATTGTAGCATGGGACAGCATATTCCATCTGCCGATGATTGAGCAGAGACGTGTAGTACCCGGACTTTGCAGGATGCTTAATCCCGGTGGAATTATTATTTACACCTTTGGTGATGCCTCAGGAGAACATGAAAGCGAATGGCATGGCGAAAAATTTTTTTACGGTTCAATCGGAATTGATGAAAATTTAAAGATAATAATGGATTCAGGCTGCCAATGCCGACATCTGGAACTTGATCAATATCCCGAAAAGCACGTTTATATCATAGCACAGAAAAAAATCTGAGTCCGGGGAATTCTGCACAGCAGGCACGATATCACAGCCGTGGTGCAGTACCGCAGAACACCTGACTCCGGGCCATATACAGCACAAAGCCCGCACCATGAGCTGGAAAGAGGAAGAATAAAATCTATAAATTACAGTAATTATTCCTGAATATAATTTTTAGTGTAAAAAATGAGAATTATATATCCCCGCCGTAAGGAATAAATACTGATAAAATTATAAGAATTCATATATTATGGTGATACCGCATGAAAAGACTTAACATGTTAAACAATATGCTTTCTATTATTAATATTACCGCAGCATTCTTTTATTTTTTTTCTAAATCACAGTTACTATGGCTTCTCGTTGGAATACAAATAATTATAGTTATTTATTTTCTAATAAATGAAACTTCATATTTTGTTCATTCACTATTCTGGCCCATATTTTCAGCATCTCTTCTTATCCTTCCATGGCCTATAGCTTTTATTTTTCCCATAGTTGTGTATCTGCCTTTAGTTCTGCTGAATAATAAATATAAAAATGAAATTCAATGGTTGAAAACAGGCAATATTGATAAAACGACTATCATGATAATGATACCGGTAATAATTCTCAGTTCAACCGTGTTAATTTTGTGGGTATTTTTATGCAAACCTGACTTAACAGATATAATGAAGATGGTGCCCGCTGAATCAGTTATAGTAATTATTATTATTGGAATTTTATTTTCAGTTTTTAATTCGATGTGGGAAGAGATAATTTTAAAAGGTATACTCTGGAATGGCCTTGAATTATTTATAAGTAATATTATTGTGATCAATCTATTTCAGGCTGTTTTGTTCGGAGTGATGCATTACAACGGATTCCCCAGGGGGGTTGTCGGAGCAGTATTAGCAGGAGTATATGGTTTAGATAACTTTTTTCATCTTATAAATCTTAATTCCGCCGGGCAAAACTACCTGTACTTTAAAACCACAAAAAGCACACCTGAAAAAAGTATAAAATTGAGAATTCCAAAAACCCTGAAAACCGGATCGGAAGAGAGAAGTGAAGCAGGAAGCATTAAAAGAATTGACCCCCATATCCCCAAAGCCCAGGTGAGAGAAATATCCGTTGATGATTTTCTTTTCCATATTTTGTAGACAAGGGGAAAATTAAAAAGAGGCATTATTATGCTTGCGGCCATCCCTGCAATTTTAGCAATCTCATAGTAGGATTCTGTCATAACGATACCTCATAACATATTTAATCAAATATTACTCTAATTTTGAATTGTTTACAAATACAAAACGGTATCATTAAGTCAAATGTAAAAAAATGCTTATAATAATGTCAGACCTGGTAGCGGTTTATTTTTTGGGGCACAGCGCTTCGCGCTGCGCCTGGAATGGGGGATTACGGGGGCAGCGCCCCCGTAATCCCCCATTCCAGGCGTATGCGGAGCATACACACCCCCGAAAATAATTTGCTACCGTCAGACCTGAATTCAAATTTTAATACAACTGCGATGTTCATTGATTAAAGTAAGTAACATGGTATTTACTAATTCAATCATTAACAATAAATAAAATAACTATCAGAGCAAAATTTATTGACAATTCACATAAAAAAGTTGATCTTCAGGGTATGCTGCAGCATATCTCTGTAAAATATACTGTTCTAATCTTCATGGCGCTCTGCTGCCTGTTCCTGATACTATTGCCCTCGTGCGTTAACAACTCACAAAAAATTAAAAGTCCTTCTGTAGAGAGAGGTGTAATAGATCTCCGTGAATGGAGCTTTGAAAAAAATGGTTCCGTAAGTCTTAACGGCGAGTGGGAATTCTATCACGGTCTGCTTAAACCGGATGATTTAATCAGGCCGGAAATCCGGGGAATCCGCAAATATGTAAAAGTACCGGGAATGTGGAAAGATCTGACTCTGGAAGGTGGTGTTATTCCGGCACGCGGTGAAAATACCTACCGTCTGGAAATAATCAGCATCGCTGGTGAAAAGATAAAAAACCTCAGCATTTACTGTATCTATTCAGCCTACAGGATTTGGATAAACGGGATATTAGCTGATGAAAAAGGGATGCCCGATGCAACCTCACAAGCTGGAAATAATTATGTTTTTATTCATAACAAAAAGTTTTTATCATTCACCCCGGTGGATGGTGTTAACGAGATAGTCCTTCAGGTGTCCAATTACGATTATAAATCGGGTGGAATATACAGGCCGCTTGAGCTGGAGAATAAAGAAGTCACAGAACACAACGGATATATAAAGCATACTATTGATATGATCATAGTGGGGCTTTTACTTTTTTTTGCTATTTACAATCTGCTTTTCTATTTTTTCCGCAGGCAGAATACTCCCGCATTTTATACCGGGTTATTCTGCCTTACTCTGGCAATAAACATTTTCAATCTGAATATTCGAATTCTCTCCGGTCCACTTTCATATCCGGAGAATCCCTATCTGCTTGATTATTTAACAGTAATACTGTTAGTCCTTTTTGTTTTTATGACGGTACGATCGCTCTTCCCGGATGATTTTTTTCAGCCTGTATACTACTCCAATATTGTCGTATCAGCGATAATTATACCGATGCTTTTTTTTATGAATTTCAGAAAAGCCGAACAGTTGATGCAGTTTTATTTTATACTAATGGTAATTTTTATTTTATACAACGGGTACGTATTTTTAAAGGCAATATATAACCGCAGAGACGATGCTATTCTTCTCTCCATCGGTTTTGTGTCTTTATTTACCGGCGGTATTAATGACACGCTCTATGCTCTGTGGATTATAGAGACTGTTAACATCGTACAATATACAATGGTTGTATTCTGCATAACAACAACAATATTTGTTGCACGCAGGTACTCCATGGAAATGAAGAAACTTTCCAATGAACTGGTTGAGAAGAATATCTCTCTGGGAAAACTGGACCGCTTTAAAGACGAACTCCTGGCCAATACGTCACATGAACTGCGGACACCGCTCCACGGAATAATAGGTCTGTCCGAATCAATGCTTGCCGGTACTTCCGGAAGACTTACCCCGGTCGCGATGGAAAACCTTCTGCTCATAGCTTCAAGCGGTCACAGGCTTTCAGGTATGGTCAATGATCTGCTGGACATGGCAAAGATGCAGGATGAAGAGCTTAGCCTTAATCTTCGCAGCCTCGATCTGAAAGTTCTTTGCGAGTCTGTTATTAAACTCTCCCTTCCGCTTACTGGTGATAAACCAGTTGAAATTATAAACAGTATTCCGCAGAACTTTCCGCCGGTCCATGCCGATGAAAACCGGATACGCCAGGTTCTTCACAACCTGATCGGTAATGCGGTCAAGTTCACATCAAAAGGAAAAATTGAAATATCAGCCTCGGCATTCCCTCCTGCTGATGAAGCAAATGACAAAGATATGGTGGAAGTGAGAGTTGCAGATACGGGAATTGGTGTACCCGAATACTACAGGGAGAGCATATTCGAAGCATACAGCCAGATCGACTCGGGAGATGCAAGGTCATATTCAGGTACGGGTCTTGGACTTGCCATAGCTAAAAAGATCATTGAACTTCACGGTGGACGAATATCCGTTGCTCCGGGTGATGAATGCGGTTCGGTTTTTAAATTCACATTGCCGGCCGGTCCTGAACAGAATGAATGCTCTTCACTTGGTACAGTAACTGAGAGTATGTATGAACCCGGCGGGAATATATCCGCAGTACAATTCAGCAGCATAAGCGGTGACTACCGTACAGAAGGATTTGATGGTAATCCGGTTATACTTGCCGTGGATGATGACCCCATAAATATAATGGTGCTGAGAAACTGCCTTGAATCAAAAAACTGTATAATAAAAACAGCAGCTGACGGAATAAGTGCCCTTGAAATGATTGAAAATGACCGGAGCATAGAGCTGGTGCTTCTTGATATAATGATGCCGGTCATAACCGGATATGAGGTCTGCAGAAGGATAAGGCTGAAATACATGCCTGAGGAGCTCCCGGTTATAATGCTTACGGCAAAAAATATGATGTCAGATATAGATGCGGCCTTTGAAGCCGGCGCCAATGACTATATAGTCAAGCCGTTCCATATTAGTGAACTTCTGGCAAGAACTGCGGCAATGCTGAAGCTTAAAAAAGTCAGAAAATCCCCTGCAAAAGGGATATCCATTAACAGCAGGGGGACTATATGTTTATTCACATTCATCGACATAATCTATATAACCTCCAGCGCAAAGAATATCATCATCCATACGGCCGACGCTGATACTGAACTGCCGGTTATGATGAAAGATATTGTCCACAGACTCCCTCCTGACATCTTTGTCCGCATACATAAAAGTTATATTATAAATACAGGCTATATCCGTTCTGTTGACCATGTAATATCCGGCCGCTACCGGATACGTCTCCGCGATGAAGATGACACAGCTCTCCCCATCGGACCGGCATTCCTGGAATCCCTCAGAAAAAAAATACATCAATAACGCACAGTTTGTTCCCCTGTACGCACTGTTCATTCCTTGCGGATTGACAAGAGCTTCTATATACTCTAGAATCACTGTAGATTCATCTCATTCGAAAAATTCAGCTGTGCGATTTTCCATGACCTGCTAACGGCAATCATGGCAACGGAATAACAGGTGATTTAAATGTTCAGAAAGCTGCTCTTAAAGAATGAATCAGTGCACGCAGGAGTTCTACTCAAAAATTCAGCAATCCTGCTTTTTACTACGGCAGCAGCTGCTCTCCTGTCATGTTCAGATTTCAAATTTAATAAGGTCTTTATCGCTTTTTATCAGGGAAGTGTGACCATACAGAAAAATGGATCTTTACCGGTACAGGTTCAGGTGAAGGATCAGATTAACAATGATGATATAATAAGAACAGGTGAAAAGTCATGCCTTGTAGTACAGAGTACAGACGGCATCATCATCAGGTTTGAGCAGAACACAGAGGCTCAAATTTTATCATTAAAGAATAAAACTAAAAAAATAATTAACCTTAGTAACGGGAAAATCCTCTCCAGCGTATCAAAACTGAAAAAGGGTGAGGAGTTTTCTATAATGACACCCTCGACCGTTGCTTCCGTGAGAGGGACAGAGTTCCTTACGGCATTTAACGGCAGAGACTCAATTGTAGCAGTGGGTAACGGGAAAGTAAGCGTAAAAAGATTAACAGGCAGCAAAGATGAAAAGTCAGTGGAGACTGGTTTCACCGCAATAGCTCCCGGTAAAAATTCCAATCTGAATTTAAGAAAAATAAGTATAGTTGAGACTCTTGAACTTTCCAAGTTCAAAAAAACTCCCATGGTTGAAAGGATAGAAAAGAAAACCCCGGAAGAGCTGAAGGAAATATTCAAAGAGACAATGCAGTGCGATGAGCAGATAAATGAAGAGATCAAAGAAAACCTTGGGCTTACCTTCGAAGAGATGAAGGCAAAGTATGGAAGGATCGATGTCCTGTATCTGTATAACGGAACTGAAGTAGAGGGTGTAATAGCCGCACGCGGAACCGTTTATAAGATGGTAACAAAAACAGGAATAGTGATGGTGGATTCCAAAGATATAAAAGGGACCGAAACAAAGAGATAATATATACTGTCACCGCCAGGCAAAAGAGAGGTTAAACTATTATGTTATTAAATCGGATTATCCGGCAAATATGGGCTGAATAAATTACGAAGGTATATAAATTGAAAACAGGCATATTGAGAAAAGTTCTCATAGCAGCTTCGTCAGCTTTAATGTTTACCACGTTTCCTGGAACGCCCGTCCATGCGGAATTTGTATTCAAAAAAGACGGCTCGATAATAAAAGGTTCTATAGTAAAGGACTATCCCGGAAGCATCTCAGTAAAGAGAGCCGACGGTGTTTTAGAACAGGTTAAGCGCATTGACATAATGAGGATCAATTACACCGAGCTTTACCTTGGCAAAGTTTACGCCAGACTCACATCGGGTGAAGTTGTTGAGGGGTATCAGGTTGACGAGGACAGGGACAATTACTTCTTCCGGAAGGACCTTACAAGCCCGGAGGAGTTTAAAATTCAGCGTAAAAAAGTCATGTTTATAGCTCATACAAATCCCACTGACGTAAAGGGGGATCCATCTACAGTTTTTATAAATATGTCATGGAGCCCGCCGTTTAAACCAGCAAAATTCTACAGGGTATATATCCGGGACGTAAAAAACAATGAACAAGCATTCAAAAATTCCGGCGAAACCGCCGAGTCAGCATACACACTGAATAACCTCACTAAAAGCTGGACCTACGAACTATACGCAACAGCAATTGCCGATTCCGGAGAGGAATCACTCCCCAGTGAAAAGATCATAGTCAACACACGCCCTGAACCGCCTGAAAACCTTGTTCTAAATGAAGAACTTTCACCGGACGGCAGAACTGTAAACTTAACATTCAAATGGGATGATGTAACTGATCCGGACAGCAGGGTAAAAGGATATAACATATACGAAATAATTGATGTAGAAAAAGTTAAAAAAGGAACTGCGGAGGGGGGAGAATTTACAATAAAAGATTTCCCCGCAGAGGGTAAGCACCGGTTTTCACTTGTGGCAGTGAATGATATTTCAGCAGAGTCTGCTGAAGTGAAAACAGTATATGATGCCGGGTACAGGATTTATGTAAAGGGCAAAGCTGTTTATATTTATCCCCTGGGAACAATGCGTGATATGGCGGCATCGGGTTACGGCGGAATGGTCGGGTCAGGCATTGTATGGAGAAAGTACAGCTTCGGACTTGAAACCGGAATCATGGTTTACGAACCCGCAAAGTATATAAAAAACATGATGATGGCCCCTCTCCTTCTTGAAGCAGGCTATGAAATACAACTCCCCGGTCTATTTTCAAAACAGCTCACCGGTACATTCTCAATTAAACCTTTTGCAAAAGCAGGATGGAGCTACGATATTATTAAATACGTTGTTTATAATCCTTCAAATCCGCTCATAGAAGGGACTAAAACAAAGAAAAGCTTAGATCCCATGGCATCGGCAGGAGCATGTTTTAATTATGAATATGATGAGAAAATTAATATATATGCCGGAGCCGCGTATTCCGCGGAATTTCAGAAAAGCGGCAGGCTAGATTTTATAAATGTATCTTTCGGAGCGTGTACAGTTTTTTAAATATCCCGCCCTTATGTACAATGAAAGGTTTCTAAAGGAGTATAATATGAAGAGAGTACTTTATCCCTTATTAATATCAGCATTATTACTGACAGGATGCGGCGATTCATTCTACTCCGCCCGGGACTACCTGACCGGTCCGGTGGACGGGATAGGCCTTAAATCCTCCACATCGCTTGTGAGCGGCGGAACCGAGCAGCTCTACCCCGTTGTGTCACCACCTGATACATCAAATAAAAGCGTTATATGGACAAGCAGCGACAGTTCAGTAGTATCTGTTGACAGCAATGGAGTGATCACAGGCGTGGCCGCACCCGCGCATGGTGCAACTGAAACCGCAGTAATTACAGCAATAACAGCCGAAGGGGGCTACAGCGCCATGTGCACTGTAACGGTATCTGAAAAGCCCGTTGCAATAACCGGCGTTACTATATCAAAGTCCGCAATGACCATACCCGCCGGCAACCAGGAACAGCTTACAGCGACGGTCGCACCCGCCGTTGCCACAAACCAGAACCTCACATGGACAAGCAGCAGCAGTTCAAAAGTAACCGTAGACGCAAGCGGCCTTGTAACCGCCATCGCAGCAGGAACAGCCATAGTTACAGTAAACACTGTTGACGGAGGCTATAAGGCGTCATGTACTGTTACATCAACAACAGACCCTGTATACACCGTAACATACAACAGCAATACAGCCACAGGGGGAGATGTGCCGTCAGACACAAACGTCTACCTTTCAGGATCAACAGTGACGGTAATGGACTCTAACACACTTTACAAAACCTCAAACACTTTCGCCGGATGGAATACCAGTTCTAATGGAAGCGGAACAACATATGCAGTGGGATCAACTTTTACCATAGGATCATCTGATGCAGAACTTTACGCTCTATGGAGTGCTGATCCGACATATACCATAACCTATGACGGCAATTCCAATACAGGCGGGGATGTTCCCATAGATACAAACCATTACCTGCCCGGTGCAAATGTGACAGTACTTGGTAATACAGGCATACTTACCCGGACAAATTTTGCCTTTGGAGGCTGGTATATAGATTCAAGCCATACATATAATGCGGGCAATTCATTTATAATGCCTGCAAATAATATAAGACTATTAGCAAAATGGGTTCCTGCATACACCGTGACTTATTTCGGTAACGGAAGCACGGGAGGAACAGTACCTGTTGACAATACAGCTTATGCAGAAGGCAGCAACGTTATAGTAAGGAGTAATTCAGGTAACCTTACCAGAACTGGATATATGTTTCAGGGATGGTATTCGTTATACGGTACTTATTATCAGCCGGGCCAGAGTTTTATAATGGGAAGCTCTAATGTTGTCCTATTTGCTAACTGGAGTACTGTCTTTACAACTTATGGAATCATAACTCTTACTGGAAATTGCATTGTTACAGTAAAAGCCTGGGGAGCAGGCGGAAAAAGCCAATCCAATGGTTACGATTATTGTAGTGGTGGCGGTGGCGGATATTCTTATTCAGTATTTTCAGCAACTGCAGGTGATGTGCTTCATGTTGTTGTTGGAACAGGGGGAGGAAATCCGGAAAATACCAGTATGCCCGCTCTTGGTGGTAATTTTGGTGGAGGTGGATCACTGGTTGCTATTTTCAGAGCGGGTAACTTCACTCTTAAAAGTTGTGCAGGTGGCGGAGGGAGTGGGTATGCTTCCGGAGCTGGAGGTGGAGCCTCTGGAGAAAGTATTAGTAATTGGTTTGGTGTTTCGGCTAATGGAGGCAGCAACGGAATTGGTGGATATGGAACTGTTTCAACTGGAAGCGATATGTCGCTTACCTCTGCAACACTTATAGGATTCAATGGTAATGGAGGTTCCGGGTCAAGTGGTGGAGGATACGGTGGTGGAGGTTTCACAGTTCTTAACATTGGAGTTTTAGGGGATTATTGGGTATCACATTCTGCAGGTGGAGGAGGATACTGTGAAGGTAACGGAAGCACAACAGTTACAGGTTCAGGAGCTACTCCAGGCAACAATACTGATCCTAACCTGCCAACCGGCTATGCAGTTGGAGGTATAAACGGTGCAAATGGCGGCAACGGAATTGTTATAGTTTCAATTGTTTATAATTAGTACCGGTAATTACAAAATGTAAAAAGGAGGCACGATGCCGGACGCCTCAGCTGGTTACTGCAAACCTGCATGGATGTACTCTGCAGTAACCATGGAACAGGTTTGTGGAACTTAAAGTAAAAAAAGCCCCGCGGCGACTGAGCGGGAACATTTCCTTTAACCCATCAGCTAAACAGGAAATCTCCCGGTTGTTAAAAAACAAATTTTAAAGAAATTACCCTCAATCATCATATTTTTCTGTTAAATTACCCCTCCTGCTGAAAAAAAATATAAATTGTTAACATGTACATATTTAAAATTATGTCAATTTGCTATCTATAAGAGTGTATAAATTCTATAGAAATTTAAAACTTAACATGATATTTTTGTTAAATAAAATAACACTTTTCTATTTTATCCATTAAATATACAGAATCATTAGAATTTTAAATAATAAACCGCTCAATACAATTCAAAAATGTTAATAAACTATTCACTGATTTTAAAATGAATAGAAATATAATGCTTTACAAATTTAAGATTATGAAAGTTGTATATTTTTTATACAAAAATTTTGCGATGGTATACCTATATGATCACTCCGCATATATCATTTCCATGGAAGACATTTCTGGGGAGAGTCGTTGTCCCCACAGTGCTTACCATAATTCTATTCATATCCGCTTTCTTCTTCGTGATTATTCCGGCAATCAGAGAAAACAGTATGGATAGAAAAAGAGAGATGATAAGGGAGCTTACAACATCGGCATGGAACATCCTTGCTAAATTCAACAATGATGAACAGAAAGGGATAATGACACGCCAGCAGGCACAGCGGCAGGCCATTGAACAGATAAAAAATCTCCATTACGGTCAGCAGCTGAAAGATTACTTCTGGATCAACGATATGTCCCCCCGCATGATAATTCACCCCTACCGCACAGACCTTAACGGCCAGGACCTGAGTAACTATACCGACCCTGACGGCAAAAAAGTTTTTATTGAAATTGTAAAAGCTGTATCAAAAAGCGGCTCCGGCTATGTGAACTACAAATGGCAGGCCAACGATGATCCGTCTAACATAGTAGAAAAAATATCATACGTCAAAGGATTTTCTCCATGGGGATGGGTTATCGGTACCGGTATATACATAGAGGATGTTAACGCGGAAATCGACCTTCTTATAGAGAATATAATAGCTGTTTCAATTGTCATATGCATGTTCAATGTTCTGCTTTTTGTAAACATTATACGTGTAAGCTACCTCACTCACAAGAAACAGAGAGCGGCTGAACAGGAACTGAAAAAAACAAAGTCATCTTTAGCGCTGTCGGAAAAGATGGCATCACTTGGAACACTCTCGGCAATGGTTGCGCATGAAATTAACAATCCGTTATCGGGTATACTCTCATACGCAAAGCTTTCGACAAAATATCTGGAGAAGGGCGAAATTAACAAGTCCACTGTCGATTCAGTAATCAACAATCTGTCAATCATAGCAAGCGAAACAAAACGGTGCGGAGAAATTGTAAAAAATCTTCTTCTCTTTGCCAAGCAGTCCCTTGGAGATGTACAGCCGGTTAACCTGAATGAAATTATTACACTAAGCACTAAAGTAATTGACCATAGCGCAAAAATGAAAAATATTGAACTCAGAACAGAACTGGATACAGGCGATGACACAATTCAATGCGACCCCGGATCGATACAGCAGATACTTGTATCACTGATAGTGAATTCTCTTGAATCATCATCTCAGGGGAAACAGATAACAGTTAAAACCGACTACAGGGATAAAGAAAAAATTATTATCCGGGTAATAGATCAGGGTCACGGAATAGACGAAAAAAATCTCCCGTTTATTTTTGATCCGTTTTTTTCCACAAAAGATTCAAACAGCAGCCTGGGGCTTGGCCTTTCAGCTGTCTACGGCATTGTTCAGAATCATTCCGGAAATATAAATGTAGAGTCGAAAATCGGGCGGGGAACAGAATTTACAATAACCCTTCCGCGGACATATAAAGAAATTGAAGAAGAATAAAACAGGGAGTTACAGGATATGAAACCTTCGGATATATCAATATTAATAGTAGATGACGAGGCGTCGATACGGGACGCCCTTACCAAATGGTTCGAACTTGACGGCTACCGCGTCAGTTCGGCTGAAGACGCAAACAGCGCCCTACTGAAGCTTCAGGAGGGTCCATGGGATATTGTAATGCTCGACATAAAGATGCCGGGTATTGACGGTCTGGAACTTCAGAGAAGAATAAAAAAAATTGATAAAAATATAATAACCATTATTATCACAGCATTTGCCGCGGTGGATACAAGCATACAGGCACTCAAAGAAGGTGCATTCGACTATATAGTAAAACCGGTCGATCCCGATGACATGAGCCATCTTATCCGTAACGCCGTGGAGCAGAGAAGACTTTTCTACGAAAACCGGCAGCTTCGCACACATATCGAAGGGATATCTTTTTCCGACGAGATCATTGGAGAGAGCCCGGCAATAAAAAGAGTTATGGAGAAGGTTATAGAGGTTGCCCAGACCGATTCAACTGTAATCATTAAAGGTGAAAGCGGATCAGGTAAAGAGCTCATAGCCCGGGCAATTCACAGCAACAGCAACAGAAGATACTTCCCTATCATCACAATAAACTGCGGTGCATATTCAGACGGACTCCTGGAGAGTGAACTCTTCGGACATGAAAAAGGGGCTTTCCCCGGAGCGCTATACAGACGCCAGGGGAGACTTGAAATGGCCGACAAGGGGACCATTTTCCTTGATGAAATCGGTCATATCAGCGAAAAGATGCAGGCGGACATTCTTAGAGTTATTGAAACAAAACAGTTTACAAGACTCGGAGGTGACCGTGAAATAGATGTGGACTTCCGTATCATCTGCGCAACAACTCACGACCTGGAGCGTGCTGTGCAGGATGGAACGTTCAGAGAGGATCTGTACTACAGACTTAATGTTGTTACCATAGCAATCCCCCCTCTCCGCGAAAGAAAACTGGATATCCCTGCTATCGCAAGATTCTTTATTAAAAAATATTCCCAGTCTATGAATAAGAATGTAATAGATATCTCCAACGATACACTGGAGATGCTTGTAGAGTATAACTGGCCGGGTAATGTACGTGAACTACGTAACGTTATAGAGCGCGCCATGGTTGTAACCAAGGGGAACCTCATTGAACTTAACGACCTGTCATTTTTCTTCCCCGACGCGGAACTCGATTCAGGTGAAAATATCCCCTCACTTGACGACGTTGAGAAAGCACACATACAGAAGGTACTTGAAATAACCAATGGAAACATTGCCCAGGCAGCGGGGATACTGAAAGTCAGCAGATTAACAATGTATAATAAAATCGAAAAATATCAGCTGAAAAAGCATAAAAACGAAGCTCAGCCCTGACCATGCCCTATATCTATATTTTACCCATAGAAAACGATCCATCCCCATGGATCGAAAATCTTGAAAAGAGTATTCACCGGACTTTCGGGTATTATTCAAAACTGGCCAGCCCTGACATCTGTCTTGAGAAAACATTCGATATGAAGAGAATGCAGTATAACTCTTCCCAGATTCTTCTGCAGATGATTGCCTCCCCTCCCCCCGATGCGGAAAAGATACTGGGCATTGTAAATATCGACCTCTTTATCCCTATTCTTACATTTGTTTTCGGAGAAGCACAGCTGAGAGGTATAGGTTCTATTGTATCGCTGCACCGTCTGAATAATAAATTTTACGGACTCCCGGAGGACAAGGAACTTCTTTCTGAACGTCTAGTAAAAGAGGCAATACATGAACTGGGGCACAACTTCGGTCTTGTACACTGCGCCAATCAGGAGTGCGTGATGAAATCTTCGACTTATGTTGAAGATATAGATCATAAATCTGTCGAGATGTGCGACAACTGCAGAAGAGAACTGAGATCTCTTTAGTCAATCTAAGGTAACATTATGTCGTTGTCATTTCGAAGAAGCTTTACACCAATTTTTTATTTGCAGATATAGTTGTGACTGAGCAGTTCGGCAAGCTCACTGACCACGACTAATGGTTACTGAGCCTGCCGAAGTACTCACCCGAAGAATTGATGCGGGTTCGAAATGACAGATGGAGACTATTGCTGATTATCGTCTATTCAGGTTTGGTTAAAACTTCGAGGATTTTGTAATACTGATCAGGAGTAAGCGATTCTGAAGGATTAAGCATAAGCTCTCCGCCGTCCTGCATTGTTGGGCCAAGTTCACTTCCGCTTACGCTGTAAACCGCGTGGATTGCTTCACTTATACTCCGGTCCTTACTCCTGTACCATTCAATTGCGCTGCTTCCGAAAACCAGCGTCCTTAAATCGTTTTCCAGATTGTCCGGCTTAACAGTAACAAGCCACCCGTTTTCACCGTAATCTTTCCGGAGAATATCAGGTGTTTTTAACAGATCACTGTTTACCGCGGTAATAATTCCGCTCACAGGGAATACCAGGGGAACTATATGCTTCTCCTGAATGATATGTGCAAAAAACTGATCCCGCAATAATGCCTCGCCCTCTTTAGGAAGAACAACAGTTTTAATACCATAGATAAGCCTTGCAAGAATTCCATTTATGCCGACCTTAACTTCATCCGGGTTTATTACTTTAACCCAGCAGTGGCTTCTGTGATAAAAGAGGGAACCGTCAATAAGCGGTGAGGATGAATCAATAGATGCAAGATCTGCTGCAAGAGCGGCATCAATTCCGGGTCTTCTGATCATGGCGGCTGTTTCGTTGCGCATAACCCTGTCGAACATGCACTCTTCACAGGCATAATTAAGAGGGCAGAGCTTGTAGGACACACTTCCTTTCACTTTCCGGCATATTCTGATAACCCTTTCTATCCATTCCTACCGCTCTACTCCCCTGTAATTATTTTTTATTTATATTTTTTTTATTTCTGCTTCACTCTTTATTTGTTTAAACGTTGTGCTACTCCAACAGATTCAATTCAGACTTTTCATATCCCCGATCACCCGGCCCCCGCACCCCCGTAGGGGGCAAAGCCTCTTAGCGGTTAGATATTAAGTTCCTTCCGCCCCATTAAAAGATATTTTTTATTGCTAATCTTTTTAAAGTCCCCCTCCGGGCGATGTGCTGAGCTTGTCGAAGTAGGATTTAAGGGGCCGGTTCAGAATGATTTGTGCTTCACTTGAAAATGTTGATACAAATCATCCTGAAGGCTTTTTTAAACTATTTCTTTTTCTTCTTATCTTCCTTAACTTTCTCACCACCATCAGCCATTGTTAAACCGAGGCCGGGAGTAAGGATCGCACCTTCAGGAGCTTCCTCTTTCTTACCATCTAATGTCAGAGTCAACATGCCGCTTATGCTTAGAAGAATAGCAGCAATTATAAATGAAGATGTCATGCTTCCAGTGGAAGCTTTAAGCATAGCAGAAACCTTGCTCAATACAAATCCTCCTACCCCCCATGCTGTGAAGAGAATACCGTAATTTACACCATATGCTTTGATACCCCAGAGATCTTTCGCAATGGAAGGGAAAAGTGCAAGGTTTGCACCATAATTGAATCCCATAAATGTCGCAAGAAGAACTATAGCAACAGCGCCAGTTCCCTTTGATCCTACAAGCGGGATAGCCGCAAGCATCAATACTCCCTGAAAAAGGTGTACAGCAAGAATAGTCTGATTTCTTCCGAATTTGTCGGAAAGAACACCTGTTATAATACGGCCGCCTGCATTACCTATAGCCATAATACCAACCGCTATAAAAGCCAGTTCCCCCATACTTGCCTTTGCTATACCTGAAACACTTGAAATAACCATTAAACCCGCACCGGCGCCTACAAAGTAGATCATCCACAATTTCCAGAAATTAAGAGTTTTTATAACATCTTTCCAGTCTACATCATTATGAACCGCTTTTTTCTTAAGAGCAGCGGCATTTGTTTCCACAGGAACATATCCCGCCGGAGGATTGGATAAAAGAAGAGATAATCCGCATACTACGCCTACAAATGAAACACCATATACAAGCATAGCAGAATTAACACCGAAAGCACCTATGAGATACTTGGAAAGAGGTGCAATATAAACAGGGGCAAGTCCGAAACCTGCAACAATCAAACCGGCAATAAGCCCTGTTTTTGACGCAGGGAACCACTTAAGTCCGGGAGGTGTAGATGCAGAATAACCAAATCCCATACCAGCTCCTGCTAAAACACCAAACCCGAGTACCCATGCAAGATAACTTGTTGTCTGTGAAATCCAGATTAGTCCCACACCAACAAGAAGACCGCCTATAAATGCTGTTATGCGGGGTCCGAACTTATCCTGACATTTGCCTGCAAGAATCATCGAAAAAGCAAAGACAAGACAGCATACTGAATAAGGATCATTAAGCTTCGCAAGATCCCATGTAAATGCTCCGTCACCGCCGGCTTTTATTGAAGCTTCAATTGCCGACTTAAAAACGCTCCATGCGTAAAGAATACCAAGGGCAAGGTTGATACCGAGTCCCGCGGATGTCACTGTCCACCCTTTGTTTTTAATTGCTTCTGACATCTTTTCCTCCTAAATTTTTAACACTTTTTCTAAAAAAACTAATTATTAGTTCAAAAAAATTAATGTATATTTTTTATACACTACAACAAGAAACTTATTTACTCATGAACTAACAAAACATATAAGTGTTTGCTTTGTCAACACAAATTTAATAAAAATTCGGCCTTTGTTAACAAAATTAACATTTTTTCTCAAAAAAATTAACCGTCCAAACGGCTTGTGTAGAAATGTATATACTTTTTATACACTTTATAGCTTGACAATTGAGTATATTAAATTAAGAAAATCAAAATCTTTAACAAATACTTGAGTTTAATAATTAAAAATGCTTCTGAGTACAAAGCCAAACTTGGTGTATATATGTTTATTATTTATGTAATAATATATACCGGTTTTATCGTAATTAATGTGGCAAGTCCTAAATCAATGGCAATTATACTTTTTGCAGGACTTAATATGGCAATAGTATACGGAGTGGGACTGATTGTTCTGGCGGTAATTATGGGTCTGATCTATAATTATCTGTGTACAAAAAAAGAAGATGAACTTAATAAATAGGGGGGCTTGAAAAATGATTTATGCTGCATCACCATTAGCTATTGGAATTTTTGTGGCCTTCGTACTTGGGGTACTAGGCCTTTCATCGTTTTTTGCCAGAAAAACACAGACTGCTCAGGGCTATTATGCCGCGGGTGGTTCTATTCATTGGGGAGTGAATGGTATAGCATTCGCCGGAGATTATCTCTCAGCTGCATCTTTCCTTGGAATATGCGGTATGATCGCTTTCGACGGTTACGATGGATTTTTATATTCAATCGGTTACCTCGCAGGATGGGTCGTTGCACTTTTCCTTGTTGCTGAGCCGTTAAAGCGATACGGTAAATATACTTTTACTGACGCTCTTAACTTCAAGTTCAACTCAAAAGGGATAGAACTTGCCGCTGCCATCAGTACTCTTATTGTTTCCACATGTTATCTTATCCCTCAGATGGTTGGAGCAGGAGACCTTGTTACTCCTCTTCTTGGACTCGATCACCACTGGGGAGTTTTAATTGTTGGGGTTATCGTTATTTATATCGTTGCTACAGCAGGTATGACTTCAACTACCTATGTTCAGTTTATAAAGGGCGGACTCCTTGTTGTATTCTCAACCATTCTCTCGATCGCAATCTTCATGAACGGTATCAGCAAAAAGCCTTATGACAATTATCATGAATTCAAAAGCTTCACAGCTACTGTAACAGATGGGAAAGTAACTGCAATAAATGATGCTTCCTACACAATAATCGGAGAAGTTAAAAATCCGAGCGGAACATTTATAAAACTTAAAAAAGACAACATAGTTTCATGGTGGAGCCTTGCAGAGAAAGACGGCACGGTTACTCTAAGTGAAACTCTTAATGTAACAAACACTGCAGACGGACAGGTTTTATATAATGGTGCGCCGAAAGCTGACCAGAGATTTTTCCAGGTTGGTCATGCAAACAAGATTATGATGGACGGGAAAGAAGTTGATAAGACCGGCCCTGTCGGACCTGTTAAATTCCTTGCCACAATTAAACAGAGTGAAGTAGTAAGATTTACAAAGCTGCTGGTTGTAGACGGCGGCGACAAAGTAACTCTATGGAAGCAGAATATCACATCCGGTAAAGATATTATGAAGCCGGGTCTTAAATTTAAAGTCGACAAAGGTTCAACATTCCTTTCAAAACTTAACTTCGTATCTCTGATGCTTGCACTGTTCCTTGGAACATCTGCACTTCCTCACGTTCTTATCAGATACTACACAGTACCAAGTCCTAAAGACGCACGTAAGTCTACTATTGTTGCAATCGGTTCAATCGGTTTCTTCTATATACTTACTGTATTTATGGGTCTTGGAGCTATGCTTACAGGTGTTCTTGACCTTCAGAGCAGCAATATGTCAGCGCCTCTTCTTGCTAAATATTTCGGTATAGTTCTCTTCTCATGTATCTCTGCTATCGCGTTCTCAACAGTTCTCGGTACAGTATCAGGTCTCATCGTTGCAGCTTCAGGAGCTGTTGCACATGACCTTATAACAAATTTCATGGGGATCCAGCTTACTGACAAAGGACAGGTTAAAGCAGGTAAAATAGCTGCAGTTTGTGTCGGTATAATTGCCATGATACTTGGTATCATCTTCAAAGGAATAAATGTTTCATTCCTTGTAGGGCTTGCATTCGCGGTTGCTGCAGCGGCTAACCTCCCTGCTATCCTCATGATGCTTTTCTGGAAGAAGACCACTTCTCAGGGTATAGTCGCTTCTATTTTCGTGGGTATAGTAACATCCATTGTTATAATACTTCTTTCACCTGCAACATATCTTGACCTTTACAAGACTACAGCTACAGCACCAATTCCGCTTGATAACCCCGGAATTATTGCAATACCGCTGAGTTTCTTAACACTTGTTATCGTTTCTCTTCTTACACAGAAGGGTGGCGGAGTAGCGAAAAACTAAGTATTTTTTCACAAGATTATGATATACGAAGGGACCGCCGGAAGGCGGTCCTTTTTTTGTGTGGTGAGAAACACTATCTGTAATAGAACACTTCCCGCCCCTATCCGCCCTATCGGGCACCTTTCCCCATGAATGGGAGAAAAGAGAGACAGTAAATATTTACTTCCACCTCTCCTCCCATTCATGGGGGAGATGTCGCATCGCGACAGAGAGGGCGCTTGATACGCATTTTCGAAAAAAATGAATACAAATTCTGTAAACATTCACCCTCCCCTAACCCCTCCCATCAAGGGAGGGGGATAAAAAAAATCTACTTAAAACTCGCCGAATCCGGTCTTATAATCTTCAGCTTTATCAGAATCTTTTCGATAAAACCGGACTCTTCCCACTCTACCCTGTTTGATATCATTGTAAAATTGTAATTATCATCAAGAAGTCCAAACCCTTTCCAGATACCGCTAAGCCCGTAATATACTGTATTATCATCCTTTGAATCGAACCACTTATGATGATGACCAAAGAACCAGAGCCTGGGTCTGAAACGCGCCGCGATTTCCTCACCTCTGGGGAATCCCGGTTCACCGAAATGTTCAAACCCCGGAGTGTTCGGAACACCAATCCCCATGGGACAATCGTGAGAAATAACTATATCAACTGAATCAGGGGGATGTGAAAGAGATTTGTTTATCTGTTGATTTGTTATAACAGCTCCCCTTTCAGTTATCATTGAATCCATATATGCAGCGCCGCCAAGTGCAAGAAAACGGTAACCCTCTATATCATGAACAGTCCCTCTTGGAAGATAGGTAAAGTAGTCTTTATATTTTTTTACAAGTTTATCCAGGTGATTAAAATCTTCATGATTTCCATCAATACAGTAAAGCGGTTTGATAAACTTCTCTTTTCTTTTTTTAAAATAATCTTTAAGATGGTGTTTATATATTCCAAAATCTCCCAGATGAATAACAGAGGATATATCGTACCCCAGAACCTTTTCCGCATAATTTATCTGAATGTTAACCATTTCGTAATAACAGTGAGTATCTGAAACAATCATTATCATTATAAGCCGCCTATCTGACCGGTAAAATCGTAACTGAGCCGTACCTGAAAATTTTTAGTCTGAGAAAAAATCTCCTTAAGCAGTTTCTGTTCTATCGAAGTCAGATTCTTCGGACATACATAATTATCGGGATTTTTTTTCTGCCTGGAAACAGCCTCGGCCTGAATTCTTAATCGTATCTGCATAAGATAGGTATAAGCCTGAATCATCTCCTGATAATTAAGATCGGTCAGCACTTTCATTTCATTAAGGGCGGCCAGCCTCATCATGGTATTGGCGGTTTTAATTCTGTTTTTAAGAGCATAAATCCGGGCAAAATCTATTATAGGCATCATTGAAGCCTTGATATCGAAAGAGCCGCGATGCTCACCTGATGATTCCACAATAAAATTTCCGAAACGTCCGATTGGCGGAGCCATAATAAGGATGTTTCTTGCCAGAAGCTGAAAAAATCTTGAATTATCGGGAACTATGCTATTCAGATGCTCACGAAGATCGTGTTCGATAATTTCATCTCCATAACCATTACGGAAATCAAAAAATATTTTTGCACGGAGCAGATCTTCACCCGTTGCAGAAAAAACCCATTTACTGAAGTACTGTTTCCATACAGAAATAGGCTGGCAGTATTCCGGATTCATTGCCATTATCCTACCATCGCAGAATGTGTAGCCGGCATCATTAAGCCATGTACAGACCTTTTCTCCCATTAATAAAAAATACTCTGATACAGATTCCTCTGTTCCCGGTGAGGGGTCTTCGTATATAATCGCATTATCCTGATCCGTGCGGAGTGTCTGTTCCTCCCTCCCTTCGCTGCCGAAAACAACAAAAGAGAATTTTACCGGAGGGGGTCCCATCTGATCTATTGCAAATTCAATAAATTTTTTAACAATAGTATCGCTTACCATGGTTGTTAGATGATTGATATTCTGAGGTTTTGCCCCGCTTTCGATAAGTGTTGTAATAAGATAAGGGAGAATCTTATTTGCCGCTGCTATATCTTCATGACTGGCAGCATTGCGTATCTCCCATAATAAAACAGACGGGGAATAGTTCTGTATTGCAAGAATATCATTGCTATTCAGTACTCCTGTTATCTCGCCGTTGTTGTTTGTTATAAACAGATGTGAAACTTTATTCCGGGTCATCAAAACCCATGCTTCAAACACCGAAGACCGGCCCGGGAGAGTTAAAACCTTATGGGTCATTATTTCAGAAACAGTACTATTTGATCCGCCACCGGAGTGTCTCAGAGCTTTCCTCAGGTCATAATTGGTTATTGTTCCGATGTTATCACCCGCCTCATTACGGATAAGAACTGCACCGGTATTCCGCTCCTCCATAAGATGAACAGCATCCCGGATAGTGAGTTCAGGGGAACATACCGTCAGAGTTCCGGTTTTCAGATGATCAATTTCCCTGCTGAAATACATAAGAGCAGAATGCATTTCCGATAGAAGTCTCCTGCTCTCCTCCTCCCTCTCTATAACATCAGTTATATTCTCCATGATACCGTCAAAATAGCGGATATGCCCTTCCCCTTCATGTACACGCACACCCCAGATTGAGGCGTTAAATACTGAACCGTCTTTTCTCCGGAATTTGACAACTTCGCGCTTCAGTCCGGTCTCTCCCGCATGAGGAGCAAGCCGTTTATATTCATCCTGATTTACATAAAAATTAAGAACAGGTACCTCCAGAAGACTCTCCCTTGATTCGTATCCCAGCAGTTCAGCAAGAGCGGGATTGGCTTCTATAAACCGCGGATTTTTATCAGTGGTCATTCTGAAAAAACCGACGTTCAGATTATTAGCCATTGTTCTGAACTTCTCTTCGCTTGCACCGAGTTCATCTTCTGCTTTTTTTCTGTTAGTTATATCAGATACGACCGCCATGAAGCCTATCTTTCCGCTAAGGGATATCTGAGTTGCAGATAGAGTAACATCACATACCGAGCCCGATTTTGTTTTAAGACGGGTTTCAAATCTTTCAGGAACCGATCTGCCGCTTAAAAGATCGGAAACATATTCATTGCCGGAAAATTCATTAAGTTCAAAAAAGATATCCTCTACCTGTACGTCGGACAGCTCATCTTTGGTGTACCCGAGCATATCAGCAATGGTCTGATTTACATACATGAATCTCCCTTCAAGGGCCATAAACATACCCTCTGCAGCGGATTCGACAAGTGTTCTATACTTCTCCTCAGACTCGCGGAGAGCGCTCTCAGCGGCCTGCTGCTCCTGCAGCGCGCGGTAACTCTGCTCGGCAATAAATACAAGAAGCAGGACAATTATAAGCAGAATAAAAAGTGAAATTTTAACCAGGTTACCGGTAATAGCATCAATTTCAGCTTTTACATCATCGATATAAATTCCAGTACCGATGATCCAGCCCCATGGTGTAAAACCTTTTACATACGAAATCTTTGGAAGAATAAGTGCCTCCTCATCCTTCCACTGCCATAGGTATTCAACATATCCGTCACCTTCACTCTCTACCAGCTTCACCATCTCAATGAAAATACGTTTACCTTCGGAATCTGTGTACGTTGACAAATCCTGACCATCCAGGTCTGAGCGGTATGGGTGAACAACCATGCGGGGATGCATATCGTTAATCCAGAAGTAATCCTTCATCTCGCGGCCGTAGTGAAGATTTCGAATCTGGTCAATTGCCTGACGCTGAGCCTGTTCTTTAGTGAGAAGCCCCTTCTTTGCGTCACTGTCAAGTTTGGCAAAAATATTCCATGCAGAGGTTGTAAGCTCGCGGATCATCTCCCGTTTTCTGTCGAGACTGTTTTTTTCAATTGCAGGGATGATGATTGAAAAAAACGCGGTTAGAAAAAGCGCAATGGTAACCACAGTGGGAAATACAAATCGTGCAAGAAACGACAGTACTCTTTTAGACTTAACCTGACTGATCATATTGTTAACACCCTTAACTGCAAAATTGAAAATACAGTATATAAATAAAACACTCCGGGGATCGGAGTAGTAAAAAATTACAAGAAAAAATGTTCAGATTCATAAATAATACATTGAATTTACGGGTTATTTGTCATTTTGTCAATCAGATAAATAGCAGGGAGCGATAGTGATGAATTACAGAAATTTACCCCCGGAACCGCACTTAGCATGCTTCCGGATAATAAATTACTACCTGAAAAACAATATGGTATCAGCTGATTAGAGATAAGTCGAACTCAGCATCTTTGTTGTTCATAAAAAAATCATAATGCCGCGATGCGATTCCGGTTATGTATTCTGAATTCATTAAACTCTTAATCGCTGCCAGATGATATAGATACTTTTCTGTATTGATGGAGATGTTTACACTTTTACCGTCAATACCGGTTATCACAAGTGTAAATCTGGCGAATCCCGTAACGGGCTTATCGGCTGTACCGGTAAGGCTCTCCCTTAAAACAGAGTCCCACAACATTTTAAATCCTTCTAAATCATCCGGTCCGCACGATTCAACTCTTATCGGATCGCGATCCTCACCAAAGCCGAAGGTATCCTCATATAAAAGTTTCCACATAAACTAACGGTCTCGGCTCATCCAGCTGCGCCATGTAGATAAAGCACTTCTTTCTATCATCGTTTCACTTACGAGCCCGGTATCTTTCCATATTTTCGAGAGATCATCGCCCCCAAGAGTAACACTCCACAAGGTATCGTAATCGTGCGAGGTAAACCAGATTATCATCTCTGCGTTTAGTTCACTGCTGCATTCATTAAGGAGTTTATTCATATAAACATTCTGATAACTTTCACTGCCGGTTACATTAAGAGAGTATGCAGGAATACTGAGATTCTCTGCAATCCAGCCGGTTTCCGTAACTCCGTATGGTTTACCCGGTGCAATTGTTTTTATCTGAGTAAGCCAGTCCGCGGGGAGATTGTCGGGATTCCCTTTATCTGAATGAGAGTAAAAGGCGTATCCGTAAGTGCTGATCCCGACCACATCGACATAATCTTTTATCCGTGCAAACCCATCTCTTGCAGTGATCATTTCTATACCACCGGGATTTTTTAAAGCAATAGAAACCATCATCTTTATCGATGGATAAGCTGTTTTGATGCTGGAGTAGACATACTGGGCAAAAGTTGTAAACTCGTCAAATTTTGCCGGACTATTTATCATCAGATCACTTAT
>PGXT01000061.1 GCA_002839285.1 Spirochaetae bacterium HGW-Spirochaetae-5
TTTTCATTTAAAAGCTCCTTTAAATTGATATTTTAATAAACTAATTAAACTCTGTAAAAAAGTCAAGTATATTCAAAATTATATTAAATTGAAATTTGAATATACATATCTATATCCAGGATTAAAAATCTGTAAATTTATTGTATTATTTTTTGAAATAGATGATTAATATTGACAAAAGGTTACTCTGATTATGTAAGAATCAGAATGTATCGAAAGACAGGGTGTGCATTATCCTTGTTATAAATTTATAGTATAATCCGGGAAATAGTTTATTAATGAGAATAAGAGAGGTGTAATATGGCTGCAGTTGGTGTTATTCTTGGCAGTGATTCGGATCTTCCCAAGGTAAGGGATTGTTTTGAAATTCTTGATCAGTTTGCAATTGATTATGAGGTAATAGTCTCGTCAGCTCATAGATCTCCTGAGAAGACTGTTGAATGGGTGCAGAGCGCCTCTGATAGAGGTTTGAAAGTTATTATTGCTGTTGCCGGCGGCGCGGCACATCTTCCCGGTGTTGTTGCTGCTCAGACTGTTCTTCCGGTACTTGGTGTTCCTGTTGAGACTAAAATTGCCGGCGGGCTTGATTCAATACTCTCCATACTTCAGATGCCTGCAGGGATACCTGTTGCGACTATGCCGGCTGGTAAATCGGGCGGAGCTAATGCAGCTTTATTTGCTATCGGTATACTGGCTGTTGGTGATAAAGCTCTTACTGAAAAACTTGTAAACTACAGGAAAAAAATGGAGACAAAAATTACCGAGAAAAATGACAGTATCAAAGCGATGGGGCTGATGAACTATATAGATAAATTAGAGGGGAAATAATGATAATACATAACGCAGAGATTCCGAAAGAGAGAGTTCTGATTCTTGATTTCGGTTCACAATATACGCAGCTCATTGCACGGAAGATCCGGGAACTTAAGGTATATGCCGAGATAGTACCGTTTCATACACCAATGGATGAGATAAAGAAAGAGAAACCTTCTGCAATAATACTTTCCGGCGGACCATCTTCTATTGATGAAAAGGGGGCCCCTCAGGTTTCCGATGAGATATTTAAACTCGGGGTACCTGTGCTTGGAATCTGCTACGGACTTTATCTGGTTGTTCATGCTTTCAAAGGGAAGAGTGCCGGAGCAAGTTCCAGAGAGTACGGCCGTGCATTTATTACGCAGAAAGAAAAATCGGATTTGTTCAAAGGTTTTAAACCTAAAGAGCAGGTATGGATGAGTCATGGCGATAAAGTTGTAAAAATGCCCGAAGGCTTTAAAGTTACAGCTTCATCGGAGAATGCCGAGATTGCGGCAATAGAAAATAAAGAGAAGAGAGTTTATGGTGTTCAGTTTCATCCGGAGGTTTACCATACAACCAACGGGACAAAATTTTTAAGCAACTTTGTATTTGGAATATGCAAGCTTAAGCCGACATGGACGATGGATTCATTTATCGAGTCTTCAATTGCGACTATCAGAAAAGATGTGGGTGACGGAACTGTTCTTCTTGGTCTTTCAGGGGGAGTCGATTCCTCCGTTACTGCTGAACTTCTGCACAAGGCGATAGGCGACAGACTCTACTGTGTATTTGTTAATAACGGAGTGCTCCGCAAAGATGAAGCGAAGAAGGTTGTAGACCGTTACCAGAAGAATATGAAGCTGAATCTTATATATGTTGATGCATCGAAGAGATTTCTTGATAAGCTGAAAAAAGTTGAAGATCCCGAGAAGAAGAGAAAGATAATAGGTAAAGAGTTTGTAGCCGTATTTATGGAAGAGGCTAAGAAGATAGGGAAGTTCGACTTTCTTGCACAGGGGACCCTTTATCCCGATGTGATTGAGTCAGTCTCCACAAAGGGGCCATCCGATACTATAAAGAGTCATCATAACAGGGTTCCGGAAATTCTGAAACTCATTAAGTCAGGGAAGGTTGTTGAGCCTCTGAAGGAGTTATTCAAGGATGAAGTAAGAGAGCTTGGTGTTAAGCTTGGCATGGCCGAGGAGCTGATTCACAGGCACCCTTTTCCAGGTCCGGGACTTGCAATACGTATTGTTGGTGATGTTACTCCTGAAAGAATTGCGACGCTTCAGCATGCAGATGAAATTCTTATAAATGAAATACGGGATGCGGGACTGTATAATAAGCTCTGGCAGATCTTTGCAGTCTTTCTCCCTGTAAAATCTGTGGGGGTTATGGGTGACAAGAGAACTTACGAGAATGTTATTGCAATCCGCGGTGTTACCTCTGTTGATGCAATGACTGCGGACTGGGCTTATCTTCCGGAAGATCTTTTAAGACGTGTATCAAATAGAATTATAAATGAAGTAAAGGGTATAAACAGAGTTGTTTATGACATCTCTTCAAAGCCTCCGTCTACTATTGAGTGGGAGTAGTTTTTCTGATATTTCAAGAATCTGCGGGTATCAGGTATTTATTTTTTATTATTAATGCAGCCAATATATTCGGCTGCATTTTTTGTTCTACATTCAGTAATAAGAACCGGTCTGTTAGTACAGCAGACCGGTTCTTTATCTACGATGGATTTTTTTTTAATAACCTTTATTTTTAAGATCTGCCACAATATCAATATAGAATTGCGGTGCATCAAAACCTGGTGTAATTCCGAAAAACTGGTTTACTATATTCAGGTGGTCAACTCCTCCTGCCCATGCTGCCCCTTCAACAACTCCTCTGAAAGTTCCCCATTTTGCGGAATTTACAGATACAAGTCCGTCATTGTCGCCCTCATAGGCTTTGCAGATGAGCCATGGAACCTGAAGAACCAGGCTGTTGGAAACATACTTTATTTTTGATGTAATACTCTGGTAGTAGATTCCGGATTTGTTAGGACAGTTAGGATTAAATGTATTATTCATATATGATCTGGTTACCTCAAGCCCGTTGGCAAGAGAATTTGGATTTTTATCCCCAAAAACAAATGTATATACTATATCAAGGGCCCCTCCGACAATTGACCAACCCTGGTTTGGTACCATTTTGAACATTAAATCAGCAACTGAACTTCCACGGTGAGGACCGGAAAGACTTGTGTATGATGCTACTTTTCCGGAAAGGGCAAGATTTGAAATTGCATATCGTGTATAAATTGTACCATGGGAATGTCCTATGATATTTGCTTTTGTTTTACCGGTTATTGCTAGTATATTAAGAAACTGTCTTTTGAATGATGCAGCTTTGTTAGCCGTACTATCCATACCATTGACTGAAGTGACGTATACATCAGCACCTTCATCCTCCAGTGCATCCTCAATTCCCCACCAGTAGTCAACAACGTTTACGATTTTTGCCTGGGCACCCATTCCATGAGCTAAAATTACCGGATATCTGGTGTTGCAATTCGGATCAGACCCGGCTGAAAACAGAGCAGTTGGAATAGTAACAAGTAATGACAATAAAAGTATGAATAATGATTTTCTCATAAAAGCTCTCCTTTAGAATCACATTCCTGTTTGCAGGAATGCTGTTTTTTTATATGAACTATAGAATTAAAAAAGAATTATCAAGTCAAGAAAAAACCGTCCACATGGTTTTTTTTGATGATTTTTAAGTTTTTTAAAGTCTATGATTATAAAAAAACATTATAGATGAGTTAATAATCTTTTAATGAAATGTGAATTCTTAATCAGCTTTAGTTAGTAATATATCGAAGGAATTTTTAGGATTGATAAGGGTTAAAAATTTAATAAGACAGGAAAGTATAAAGATTCATTTACAGGGTAAAATCTGATCAATTTTAAAGATTAATTGCATATCTGATTATCCTCCGGAAATTCACATCAAAATCTTGCGGAGGATAATCAAATTGAATATCTGAATAATCTTTAACTGACCATCTTCTCTGCAAGCTTTACTGCTTCTTCAACAGCCTTTTCGAGATTTGCTGCATCTTTTCCGCCGGCCTGAGCCATATCTTTTCTGCCGCCTCCGCCTCCGCCGACAATTCCCACTGTCTCCTTGACGAGCTTGCCGCAGTCGATCCCTTTCTCAACAGCTTTGTTTGTTGCCGCATAGAGGAGCATTGCTTTTCCAGCGATGTCGGAACCGAAACATACTACAGAGTTCTGCACTCTTTCTCTTATTGAATCGGAAAGTCCGCGCAGTGTATCGACATCCATATCTTTAAATGTTTTTGAAATTATTTTTACTCCATTGACATCTTTTCCCGACGCGATTATTCCATCAAGATCAGATGTGAGAGATGACTTTTTCATTTTATCGATCTCTTTCTCAAGAGCCTTGCTTTTCGTTACAATCTCATCTACTTTTTTTACAAGTCCCGACTCAGGTATATTTACCGTTTCCGAAAGAACTGAAACTATTTTATTCTGTTCGTTGAATCTGTCGAGCAGCCCCTTCAGTGTTACAGCTTCAATTCTTCTGATTCCGGCGCCTGGCGAGCTTTCTTTAAGTATTTTAAAGAGCCCGATCTTTCCTGTATTTGAAACGTGAGTTCCGCCGCAGAGTTCCATGCTGAATCCGGGGACTTCAAGCACACGGACTGTATCCTCGTACTTCTCATCAAATACTGCCATTGCGCCTTTTTTAACTGCATCGTTTATGTTCATTATCTCTGTTGTAACATCGACATTTTCCCATATGACTTCGTTAACCAGCTCTTCAATTTGAAGAAGTTCTTCATTGGTCAGAGAGTTGAAGTGGGAAAAATCGAAGCGTAGTTTTTCGGGATCAACAATTGAACCGGCCTGCTTTACGTGTTCACCGAGAGTTCTTCTAAGCGCCGCCTGCAGCAGGTGGGTCGCCGTGTGGTTTGCTCGGATGAGATTTCTGTTTACCACATCAATTTTTGCTTCAGCTTTATCGCCTGTTTTAAATGTCCCCGATGAAACAGTTCCGACGTGGATTATTGTCTTATTGGTTTTTTTGGTATCTTCAACTGTAAATACTGAATTGCCGCAGATGATTTGACCCTTGTCTCCAACCTGTCCGCCCGATTCTCCATAGAATGGTGTACGGTCAAGAATGATAAGTCCGCGGTCACCGGCGGAGAGAGTATCAGTTTTTGATGTCTCTTTGTATAGTGCAAGTATTCTACCCTCGGCAGACTCTGAATCGTAGCCGAGGAATTCACTGTTGCCGCATGTTGAGATGATTTCGTCATAAACTGAATCGAGTCCCATGTCGCTCCCTTTCCAGCTCTGTTTCCCCCGTTCACGCTGTTTTGACATCTCGGTGTTGAAGCCTTCTGTATCAACGGCAAGTCCCTGCTCGCTGGCCATCTCTGTTGTCATTTCAAGCGGGAATCCGAATGTATCGTAAAGCACAAATGCATCATTACCGGTGATGGTATTTTCTCCGCTCTTCTTCACTGATTTAACAATCTCATCGAGCCGGTCCATTCCGTTTTCGATTGTTTCGAGGAATCTCCTTTCTTCGGATTCGATTACACTCTTAACGTTGGAGGCGCTCCCTATTATTTCGGGATAGAACTCACCCATTATTTTTACTATTGGATCAACGACTTTGTATACAAATGGTTCTTTCAGTCCAAGGAATCTGCTGTATCGGAGCGCACGGCGGAGTACTCTTCTCAGTACATATCCTCTTCCGTCATTGGATGGATATATACCGTCGGACATTGCAAATGTTAAGGTCCTTGCATGCTCAACTATTACTTTGATAGGGAGAGTGTTGTTACCCTCATATTTTTTCCCGGATTCGCGGCTTACAAATTCAATGAGAGATTTAAGTTCGTCTGTTTCGAAAACAGAGTCAACTCCCTGTACAAGGGTTGTAAGTCTTTCCAGTCCCATTCCTGTATCTATTCCTGTACGGGGGAGGGGATTAAGCTTTCCTGTTTCGTCCTGGTTGAACTGGTTGAATACAAGATTCCAGTATTCAAGGTAACGGTCGCAGTCGCATCCAGGTTTACAGTCTGCAGAACCGCATCCGAACTCCTCTCCTCTGTCGTAGTAGAGTTCTGAGCATGGACCGCACGCACCTGTAAGACCTGCAGGCCCCCAGAAGTTGTCTTTTTTCCCGAGCCTTACAATCCTCTCTGCGGGGATACCAATTCTTTTATTCCAGATTTCATGAGCTTCGTTATCATCCTCGTAGATTGTGGCCCAGAGTTTTTCCTTCGGGAATTTTATTATGTTTGTTGAATAGTCCCAGGCAAATTCGATCGCTTCGGTCTTAAAGTAATCTCCGAATGAGAAGTTTCCGAGCATTTCGAAAAGTGTCAGGTGACGCTTTGTCCGGCCAACCTGCTCAAGGTCGCTTGTGCGGAGGCATTTCTGTATAGAAGCGGCGCGTGTATATTCAAGATCTACTGTACCGGCAAACATCGGTTTGAACTGCACCATTCCGGCCGTTGTGAACAGTAGTGTGGGGTCATCTTTAGGCATAAGTGAACTTGACGGTACAATCCTGTGACCGTTCTCTTTGAAAAAATCTATGAAAGACCTGCGTAAATCTTTTGCTTTATGCATTATTATACCCTTTAATTTTTATTAAATGCTGTTTTTCCGCTTACAGTGAATTAATCTGTGAGTGGAGTATCGAATCCAGCGGTTTCGATTGTTTATACGCCATTTCTGCGTGTATATTGAACGCAGGGGAATATATGTATTGTTTCAGGAATATGAGGTTTTTTTTCAAGAATTATTTATCAGATAAGTGCGGTAATTGAATAACTGCATAAAATACAGGTGCTCTGACCGTATGATTTCGAATGAATAATTTATCAGCTATAAACTTGAAATCCCCCCGTTTGGCATCGCTCAACATCCCCCTTTAATAAAGAGGGTAACCATAGGCCGGGAGATTTTTTGGTATTATATAGATGCGTATTTAATGAAAATCTATTCTGTCACAGCAATAGGATTTTACAGTGTAATTATTAATCAAATAATGGCATATAAAGTCTAATGACTCACACAGCCTCCGTAAGAGGCTGTGTGAGCAATATATTTATCCTGCGAGTTTTGTGCTTCTTCTCCATATGTTAAGACGGTCCGCTTGCTTTATCATCTCCTCTCTGAAATCGGGATGCGCAATTTCTATGAGAGATTCTGCACGCTGCCATGTGGATTTACCCTTCATCTGCGCACAGCCGAATTCAGTTATTACGTAATGTGTTATAGATCTTGGACATGTGACAATTGTACCGGATGAGAAAGTAGGTACAATCCGCGAATGAACTGTGCCGTCTTTATCTTTATATGTTGAACTTATACAAATAAGGCCTTTACCGCCACGAGAGTTGAACGCTCCCATTATAAAATCGAGCTGTCCGCCTGTTCCTGATATCTGTCTTGATCCGTTAGATTCAGATGCAACTTGTGAAAAAAGGTCTACTTCAAGCGCATTATTGATTGCCACAACTTTATCATTAAGCCCGATGATTCTTGGATCGTTGGTGTAGTTTACCGGATAGGATGCACAGACTGGATTATTGTGCATAAAATCATACAGTTTTTTTGATCCCATTGCGAATGTATAAACCATTTTACCCTTATCGATATTTTTTTTCTTTCCGGTTATCCTTCCCGCTTCGTACATCTCGACATAGGAATCTGCAAGCATTTCGGTATGGACACCGATATCTTTCAGATCACTCTTTGCAATCATCGAGCCGACAACATTGGGGAGTCCGCCGATACCGAGCTGAATTGTTGAACCATCTTCGATAAGATCCATGACGTATTTTGCGATCTCTTTATCTGTTTCTGTAACAGGAGCTGCAGGGAGCTGAATGAGGGGACAGTTGCTCCCTTCTATTATCATATCTACTTCTGAAATATGAATACCTTCTGACGCTCCGCCGAGACATCTTGGGATGCTTGTGTTTACTTCAACAATAACTTTTACAGCTTTCTGACAGTATGCATATCCGATTGAATTAGAAGTTGAAAAATTAAAAAAGCCGGTTTCATCCATGGGTGTTACCTGCAGACAGACTACATCGACTTTATTGTACTTGGCAATAATCTCCGGTCCCTGATGGTATGTAAACGGGATATAATTTACAAGACCCTGTTCTGAATATTTTCTTCCTAAACCTGAGAAGTGCCAGTCATCCCATGTGAATACAGATCTGTCTTTATCTGCTTCAACACATTTAAGCGCCTTTGCTCTTGTTGTTGTAACTATAATTACATCTTTAAGTTCATTTTTTCTTGCCGCCAGAGCATTGTCCATTGCTTCGACATTCTGAACGAATTCCCCGAGGAAAACCACATCTCCTGACTTCACAACTTTTGCTGCGACATCGGCAGTCTTTAGTTTTTCCTGATATTGAGAGCTCCACATATTTGACATTTTGCGCCTCCTTTCCCCTGATAAATCTTTTTATATTTTCTATGAGCCTTTTATATCCGCGGATATATTTTGAATTACTTTAATTTGAAAGAGGGTGATCTCTTTTCAGTAAATGCGCTCATACCCTCTTTCTGGTCATATGTTGCGAAACATAGAGCGAATACCTGATTTTCAAATGCTATCGCGGTTTCTATATCAGTTTCAATTCCTCTGTTTATTGCTAGTTTGGAATATCTGACCGCTATCTGTGCTTTTGATGCTATCTTTCCTGCCATATCAATTGCCACATCCATAAGATCTTCAAATGGCACAACCTTGTTTACTAATCCGATTTTAGCAGCTTCACAGGCCGAGATAGAATCACCGGTATAGATCAGCTCTTTTGCTTTTGCTATACCCACAAGTCTCGGGAGACGGATACATCCTGAATAACCGGGGGTGATTCCAAGACTTACTTCGGGCTGACCGAATTTTGCGTTTTCACTTGCGATTCTTAAATCACATGCCATTGCAAGTTCACACCCCCCTCCAAGGGCAAATCCGTTGACAGCAGCTATTGTAGGAATTTTCATTTTATCGATTTTGTTAAACACGGATGAACCGAGTTCACCCCAGACGCGTCCCTCTTCACTGTTGTAATTTTTCATTTCATTTATGTCGGCACCTGCAACGAAGGATTTACCGTCACCTGTAATGACAAGTGCGTAAACTTCAGAATCATCATTGATCATATCAATTGCCTGTCCAAGCTCAATAAGAACCATTGCATTTAATGCATTAAGCAATTTTGGTCTGGAAATTGTAAGGATGGCTACACGGCCCTCTCTGCGGTACTTGAGATTTTCGAATTCATGTTCGTTTTTCATAGTTTTAACCTTAATATTAAGATTCTTATACTGTGAATGAAATAACATAATCTGCAGATAAATGGAATAGCCTTCGTATCTATTGATTTGTGGTCGTATTAATTATTTTTTTGTGGCAGTGTGGAGTTCTAATCATTTGTAAAATTTTTTTTGCCAATTGATTCCTTTGCCCCCGGGATTAGTATTAACTTCAATCACGAAGTGAAATTTTTCATTGAATTGCTCCTTAATCTGCCATATGATATATCCATCTAAATGATGGATATAATTCACTACGTTATCAAAATAATTGATGGAGGAGGCCTTATATGAAAAAAGTCATTATTATTCTTGGCAGCATCATTTTTTTGATGGTCCTTGCAATCATTATCTTTCCCCTGATCTATACCAATGAATATTACACCTATGATGAAGCGGTAAAAAAATTTGCCAGGGGGAAGATAATAACCGTTGATGATAAAAAGATCCACTACATCGAAAAGGGGGTCGGTAAGCCCGTCATCATGATACATGGATTTTTGTACAATACGACCATGTGGAATAAGAACATCGATGATCTCTCAAAAAAATTTAAAGTCTATGTCATCGACCTGTGGGGCTGGGGATACAGCCAGAGACTTCAAAAAGATGCTTACAGCTTTGACTTGTACAGCAGGCAGGTTATCGGTTTCATGGACGCACTGAAGATACCGAGGGCATCCCTGGTCGGCCAGTCTATGGGATGTGGTATTTCAGTTTATGCTGCTGCCCATCATTCGGACAGGATTGACAAGTTGGTACTTGTAGCTCCGGCGGTCATCCCTTATGACCTTCCTATGGATGCCCGAATTTTTAAACTACCCTTCATCGGGGAGTTCCTGATATCCATACCGGGTGATTCTTTGATGACGGATAATCTTAGAAACATATTTTTTTATGATAAGAGTCTCGTGACCGATAACTATGCATCGGAAGTGCTGAGGCCAAACCATATCCGGGGAAGTCATAACGGGGCATTGTTTATACACCGGTATATGCTTGTACCTCCAGTCGTTGAAAAGGAGGCCAGGATCCTTTCTGCAATAGACAAGCCGATACTGATCATTCATGGCCGAGAAGACCGGGCGGTACCGCTGGAGCGATCGCAGGAGCTTGTTAAAATGTGGAAGGACGCTAAATTGGTGATTTTTGATAAAGCCGGACATTGTCCGCATGACGAGCACGCGGAGCGATTCAATCGGCTTGCTCTCGATTTCCTGTAAAGATGAGGGATAAACACTCATGGAGTATGGCATGAGAACAAATTTAATTTAAACAGGGCATATAGAAGAATTATTGCCAGGAAAGATACATTTAGACGCTCTGATAAAGTTCAATTTATCATTTTAACACCAGTTTGTTCAGTAGAGACGCAGCATTGCTGCGTCTCTACTGAAAGATGGAACAGATAGAAATCGATCTGGTTAAACATTGATTAGAATTTGAAAAAATCTAAAATCTGATCGATGAAGAGATTAAAATCTTGACTTGTTTTTTGAATGGCTGTTAGTAAACAATAATGGGAAAGCTGTCTCTTTAACACCAGAGCATTGAGTTGAAATACGCTGGTGTTTATCGCATTTTCTTAAAAAGAAAAAGGAAATTATAGGAAGTTAAAAAAAACGTCATGAAATATTTTTGTTATCTAACATCGCCGTTTTTTTTACTTTTATTCATCGTAAGTATTGCTTTTAGCAGCTGCATTGATGATTCAACTTTTGATCAAATCCAACAAGAGAATTGTATAGGCGAATATAATGATCAGATTCAACAGACATATACTATCACGCCGGACTTTTCTACAAGTTCTTTATGTTATAAAATCTCAGTATCTGGCGATCAATTTTCTGCGGAACCTTTGGGCGAAATCCTGTCTACAGATGATGGTTCGATACAGGAAATATCCAATAAAGAAATATTTTTTACACCGGATGCCAATGCGCAACCTCCTTATAAATTTGATATCTGCAAATCCGGCTCCCATACAATTTCGATTGGAAAATGGAATAAAATAACTGATTCTTTATTTATACCTGCCAGGGGAGCTCAAATGGTTGTAGATGGTAAGCAATTATATATCTATGGCGGTTTCGATGGTACAAATTACCGAGCCGACTTACATCGGTATGATCTTACTACCGGCACCAGCACAGTATTAAATGCCGGCTATCCTGAACGTGCTTATCATGGAATGAGTTTAAATAATAATAAATTGTATGTTTACGGTGGTTACAGCACTGGTGCAGTAAAACTTAATGATACTCAAATATATGATATCACGACCAATACATGGGCGAATGCTAATCCTACAGTCTCTCCCATAGACCCACGTTATTATGTTGCAACATCAGCATCTTCAACAGATATGTATGTAGTAGGCGGATATGTTTCACCATCCATAATCAATGAAATTTGGGTCTATAATTATTCCGGTAATTCCTGGACTTTATTAGACAGTAGCGGGCCGGCACGCAGGAATCACACAGTAGTGCAGTCAGGGGATAGTATTTATCTATTCGGCGGCTATGAGCCTGTCAGCACCCTTACCAGTCAGCTTTATAAATTTTCAATTACCAGTAAAATCTGGACCCAGATAGGTGATTTAACAGATATATCAAGTACATATAGTGATCGTGCCTTCCATGCATTTTTTTATTACAATAATGCTCTATATGTTTTTGGCGGGAGATCCGGTTCTGTCTATTTAAATGATTTGTATAAATTCGACCTGACGACAGAGCAATGGGTTGAGATGGAATCAGGCGCAACTCCCCGTATTATGTCAGTATTTGCTACATTAGATAATTATGGTTTAATTGTGGGTTCGGGTTCCAACTATTTAGACGGAGCTTTTACTTATCTAAATGATCTATGGATATATGATCCGAAAGGCGATTGATAAAAATACAATGGAAACTATAATTACGAAAAGAATAAAATTGCATTTTATTGTACCGATTATTATATATACAATTGGCATTTTTATTTCGTTTAGCACCCGGGCGATCTCTTCGTCGTTTTTATGGCAGGATGGTCATTTGGAATTGTCACCAGGTTATACTATGCCGATTGGTGACTGGGCTAACGAGTTAAAACCCGGATTTGGCATTGGTCTTGGATACAGCTTTCCAACCAGTTTTTTAAATAATCAGGTTTTTGTTATTCAGGAATTAAGTTACTCCCGATGGGCATTTGCATCTAATGATAACTCAACAGCAAATATTTATTCCTACTCATTGTTGCCAGCCATTTACTTCCCTTATTCATTTACAACCGGAAAAATTGTTGCCCCTTTCTTTGCAGTCGGGGGACAATTTTCGGATCTGAATCTAATTGAGGAAAAATTATCGAAAAACGATCATTATTTCGGTCTTTTTTTAAAAGGCAGAACAGGCATATTTTTGGACATAACATCGAATTTAAGAGTAAAATTACAGGCCGAAATCTCATCATATCCTTATATTAGCCATAAACTTAATTATACCAGTATCAGTCTTGGCATAGGCTATCGCTTTACCGCTCCAGCAGAAATCCAAAATCCAAATGCTAAAAAAATTATAACTTTACACAACGATGGTGCAATAGCCAGGAATAGTGAAGATTGGATAAAACTTCAGGAATTGGTCACAGAAATCCTTGCTCTTGATCCCAGAGATGATCAAGCCCTTTATTATCAACTGGAAATTCAAGACGAAGGTATCTATCAAACTGCTCTTCAAACAATTCAGACGAAAGGTGAACTTCAGGCAATACCGCTGTTAGAAAAAATTGCACAACGTCATAAACCAGCTCAGCAGCAGTTAATATTTATACGGAATAAATTTAAAACTAAAATTCCGGAATGGCGAAAGTCAGGTGTTCAGGCGTATGAAAATCTAAATTACCAGTTATGTGTACAATTAATGAAACAAATTTTGCTGGTAGATCCGGAAGAGGAAACCGCAAAAATATATTTACCACGTGCGGAGAAGAGATTACAGGCATTAGAAAAACTTCAATGATAATCAGGGATCTTTTTTAAAAAAGAGTGATAACTCTCTGCGGTTTATTGCTCTTTCCTGTATTGATACTTATAAACATCCCCGTATGGACAGGATGTAAACTGTTCACTACGGGGAGATCCGATTATTTCTGAAAATCAGAAAAGAATCTCTGAATCAATAACTTTTCGATCTATTTTTGTAATATACCACGAGCCCTTCATAAGCTTCATCGTGAAAGTCTGTTCTACATTTCTATGGATAGTGAAATGCAGTTCCGTGTCATTTTTACCCGCTGTTTTCTTATTAAATTCATCCTGGGTAATGTTTTTTACATTATAAGTTTTTATTATGCTTTTTAAATCAGGCCCGAATTCAAGATTATAAGGTTCCTCCTCTTTGACGGTAAGAGATACCCTGAGTTCATCCTCATTAATCTTTTCCTCTTTCTTTGAAACTATTTTAGTAGCCGAAAGCCCGGAATATATTTCTGCAAAATAACCTGAAAACATTGAACCTTCATTAATAGCACTGGTCCATGTAGCCAGTTCAGACCCTGTCATGATAGATTTATAGTTCTCAAGGAGATCATTTTTTACAAGTTTATCAAATTTAGCCTGATCATTCTGGTGTTCTTTATATTGCTTTAACAGTTCTTCAAGGGTTATACCCATTTTGTAGTATCTTTCAATGGCGATATCAGGAGAGTTTATCTCTTTCTCTTTTAAAAATCCTCCAAAGACCCATGCCGTGTTTTCTTTCCAGGTTACTTTTTTCCATTTGCCTGAAACGCTGTTTATCTCAACAGCGGAGGCCTGCTCTTCAACAACTTCAACCTCCTCACCGTAAGGTACGAGTGTTACTTTCGGGGAGTTCAAATCAGGAGCCTGGCGCATTACAAGCCCTGTTTGTGCTTTTACCACCTGTATTTTATTTGTTTCTTTCTCTTTTTTGCCGCATCCGATTGCAGCAATTGCTAATGCTACGGATATTACGAGTATTGCTCTTCTCTTCATGTGTTCCTCTTTTTTATTTTCTTTGCTGTAATATACTAACTTATTATAATTCCGAATGGATGTAAAGAATCTTTAAAATATTTATTATACTGAAAAAAATAATTTTTTATAAAGGAAACTGCGTTAAACCTGCTGCATGTTTAGCAGGAAACTGCGTTAAACCTGCTGCATGTTTAGCTCAGTTTCCAAAAAAAAAGAGAGCCCCTGACTAAGCGGCTCTCTTTCACAGAAGTCTGACTGAAGAAGATCAGTAAGTATAATTATATTTTCCATCTTTAGTAAGATATTTACCAATAACCATCCTCTGAACCTGAACAGTTCCCTCAAATATCTGCATAATCTTTGCATCTCTCATGAATTTTTCTGCAGGATACTCTTTTGAATATCCGTAGCCGCCGAAAATCTGAACTGCATCAACTGTGTTTTTCATTGCAGTATCTGCGGCATACATTTTAGCCATGTTTGACAGCATTTTAAACGGGAGTCCATTATCCTGCAGCCATGCAGCTTTCTGATAAAGAAGTCTTGCCGCTTCAGTTGTTGTAGCCATATCTGCCAGCATAAAATGTATCGCCTGAAATGAAGAGATCGGTTTTCCGAACTGTTTTCTTTCGTTTGAATATGCAAGTGCTGCATTGAGTGCGCCGGTTGATATACCGGTAGCCATAGCTGCAACTGCTGTTCTTGAGTAGTCAAGAGTCTCCATAAGTATTGCTGTTCCGTTACCCTCTCCGCCGATACACATCCAGCCTGGAACTCTTACATCATCAAATATTACTTCAGTTGTACTTGTGCTTCTTATCCCGAGTTTGTCCTCTTTGTTTCCGCAGATACCTTTATTGCCGAGACTTTTGTCTATAGTGGCAAAAACAGAAAATTGTTTTGCGAATCCGCCGTTAGTAATAAACTGCTTTGTTCCGTTAAGGATCCAGTCGTTGCCGTCTTTTGTGCATTTCATTGACATTCCAAGAGCATCGGATCCTGCACCCGGTTCTGTGAGACAGAACGCGCACATTGCACCTTCAAGCATTCTTCCGAACCACCATTTTTTCTGCTCGTCGTTTGCTCCAACCATAATCGGGTCAGCTGCCAGGAGTGAAGATGCAACTACTGTTGTTGCTATTCCGGCATCTCTCTGTCCCAGTTCATCAATAACAGTGTATCGTGTGAGATTGTCGAGCCCCTGTCCGCCGTATTCTCCGGGAACTCCAATGTTTGTTAAGCCGAGGTCGTGCATTTTTGCAAGTACATCCATTGGAACTTTGTCTTCATGGTCCCACTGGCCGGCGAAGGGTTTGATCTCCTTGTCGGCAAACTCAGCAGTCATCTGCCTGATCATCTCCTGCTCTTCAGTAAGTCTGAATCCGAATCCGCTCTCTACCTTGTTGCTTATTACTGTATTCATTTTTTTCCTCTGATAGATCATAATAAGAAAGATCCCAAACCGGGACAGGAGGGAGCCCTGCGGAGCTTATGAAGGGGCTGAGCCCCTTCACCCCCCTTGAATTCTGAGTTTTTAGAATTTCCCATAAATTAACAATGATACTATTCATTAAATTTTTGTTGTCCAGAGTGATGCCATTGCAGGTCCTGTTCCGACACAGAGGGATGCTCCTCCGTATGAGTAACCTTTTCTTTTCATTTCGTAAAGCAGAGTAACAATTATTCTTGCCCCTGTGCATCCTATGGGATGACCAAGTGCAATTCCAGAACCGTAATGATTTACCTTTGTGAGATCAAGATTAAGATTGTGGTCATCTTTAAGTTTTCTCTGGCATCCGATAAACTGCGGTGCGAATGCTTCATTTATTTCCCAGTAATCGACATCATCAAATTTCACTCCGGTTCCTTCCAGACATTT
>PGXT01000062.1:0-2100 GCA_002839285.1 Spirochaetae bacterium HGW-Spirochaetae-5
TGTACTGGTAAATTCAAATCCAGCCACAATTATGACCGACCCTGAACTTGCCGATAGAACATACATCGAACCTATCGATCCCGATGTAGTTGCAAGAATAATCGAGGTGGAACGGCCTGACGCGATTCTCCCCACTGTGGGGGGGCAGACCGCTCTTAACATAACAATGAAACTTGCCGAAATGGGTGTTCTTGAAAAGTTCAATGTTGAACTTATCGGCGCCAATATCGAGTCAATTAAGAAGGCTGAAGACAGGGACCTTTTCAAAAAAGCGATGATAAAGATCGGACTTGATGTTCCAGAGTCGGGACTTGTCTCCACGGTTGAAGAGGCTCTTGAAATTCTCAACAGAATTAAGCTCCCTATAATCATCCGGCCGGCTTTCACCCTGGGCGGAACCGGCGGTAATATCGTTTATAACAGAGAGGAGTTTGTTGATCTTGTGAAAAAAGGTCTTGATGAATCTCCCATCAACCAGGTTCTCCTTGAGGAATCTGTCATAGGATGGAAAGAGTTTGAGCTTGAAGTGATGAGGGACAAAAAGGACAATGTTGTAATTGTCTGTTCCATTGAAAATTTTGATCCAATGGGAGTTCACACCGGCGACTCCATAACAGTCGCCCCTCAGCAGACACTTACAGACCGCGAATATCAGAATCTCCGTAATATGGGGATAAAAATAATCAGAGAGATCGGAGTTGATACCGGCGGATCCAACATTCAGTTTGCCATAAATCCGGAAAACGGCCGAGTTATAATTATTGAGATGAATCCCCGTGTAAGCAGAAGTTCGGCGCTTGCATCTAAAGCAACGGGATTCCCAATCGCAAAGATTGCAGCCAAGCTGGCAGTCGGTCTTACCCTTGATGAAATTTCAAATGATATAACAAGGGAGACTCCGGCATCTTTTGAACCTACCATAGATTATGTTGTGGTAAAAGCACCAAGATGGGCCTTTGAAAAATTTGACGGAGCCGATAAGAGACTGGGCGTTCAGATGAAATCTGTTGGCGAGTCAATGTCCATGGGGCGTACCTTTAAAGAATCTTTCCAGAAGGCTTTAAGATCTCTTGAAATTGACAGAGCAGGATTCGGATCAGATGGAAATCTTAAACTCTCTTCATATCTTTCGGCTTTAAGCGATGAAGAGCGGGATATAGTTTTTGAAAGAGAGTTTATAGCTCCGAAAGAGGACCGTGTGTTTTATGTGCACGAGGCTCTCAAGTGCGGAAAGAGTGTTGACTGGATACACAGACTCTCAGGTATAGATCCATGGTTTCTGAATCAGCTGAAAGAGCTTGTTGATGAGGAGAATATATTTGAAGAGGAGTGTCTGAAGACAGGTGTTAATTCTGAATCTGTAAAGAGGATGAAGAGTCTTGGGTTTTCTGACAGACAGCTTGGCTTTATGGCAAACAGATCGCTTATCGAAGATCTTTACAGCAAGGGGCCGCTTTTCCAGAAAAAATATTCAATGGCACTTAGACATTCCGAAACAGAAATAAGAAATCTCAGAAAAGAGAATAATATAGTACCGGGGTTCCGTGTTGTAGATACATGCGGCGGCGAGTTCGAGGCTTATACTCCATATTACTATTCGTCATACGACGGAGAGAATGAGTCTTTCAGAACAGACCGTAAAAAAATTATGATACTCGGCGGCGGCCCCAACAGGATAGGGCAGGGGATAGAGTTTGACTACTGCTGCTGTCACGCTGCATTCGCCCTTGAAGATGAAGGGGTCGAGTCAATTATGGTTAACTCCAATCCCGAGACTGTATCAACAGATTATGATACATCGGACAGACTATATTTCGAACCTCTGACTTTAGAGGATATAATGCATATTTACGATAATGAAAAACCGGACGGCGTTATCGTGCAGTTCGGCGGGCAGACTCCGCTCCGTCTTGCCAAGGCGCTTGAGGAGAATGGGGTTAAAATAATCGGAACATCTCCCGACTCCATAGACAGAGCTGAAGACAGGGAGCGTTTCTCAAATGTTGTTGATAAACTTAAATTGAGACAGCCGGAAAACGGCATAGCCTTTAACGAAGAGGATGCGGTAAAAATCGCCGGTCACATCGGTTATCCTGTTCT
>PGXT01000062.1:2133-27913 GCA_002839285.1 Spirochaetae bacterium HGW-Spirochaetae-5
GATGTTGACGCGATCTGCGACGGGGAGGATGTTTACATCGGCGCGATAATGGAACACGTTGAAGAGGCGGGAATTCACTCCGGTGACTCGGCTTGTATTATGCCTCCGATAACAATATCTGAAGACCTGCAGAATCAGATAATTGAAACAACAAAGAAACTTGCACTTGAACTAAATGTAATAGGACTTTTAAATATACAGTTCGCAATTAAAGATGATGAGCTTTTTATCATAGAGGTTAATCCCCGGGCGTCGAGAACGGTTCCTTTTGTATCTAAGACTACCGGAGTATCTCTGGCCAAGATGGCTGTTAAGGTTATGCTTGGTAAAAAGCTGAAGGACCTTGGACTTATCGAAATGAAGAAGTTTCCATTTGTAAGTGTTAAAGAGGCGGTTCTTCCGTTCAACAAGTTCCCCGGTGTGGACATTCTTCTTTCCCCCGAGATGAAATCCACAGGTGAAGTTATGGGGATATCCTACAATTTCGGTGAATCATATTTTAAGGCGGAACTTGCGGCCGGTGACAGGCTCCCCGTTTCAGGGACTGTTTTTCTAAGCATCAATGATATTCACAAGGCTCAGCTGCTCGATGAAGTCCGGGCTCTGCATGAGGCAGGATTCAAACTAGTCGCAACACGTGGAACAGCGAAGTTTTACACTGAACATAATATCCCCTGCGAAATGGTATATAAAGTAAATGAGGGACGTCCCAATATTGTGGATAGAATTAAAGACCTTGATATAGATTTTGTAATCAATACGCCTCTTGGCAAAGTTACAAGGGATGACGCATACTCCATCCGTCAGGCTGCGACAAGATATCATGTCCCTACTGTCACTACAATGTCGGCAGCTAAGGCGGCTATTAACGGATTGTTATACGTAAAGAAAAACCGTGAGCTTTCAGTCAAGCCTATACAGGAATACTACAAAGAGGTGAAATAGATGTCTGATGAAAAAAAAATTCTGGGCAAAGATGAAATAGAAAAAATTATTTCAGAATTATCAGAGACAATTTTTAAAGATATTGAAGATCCCGATCAATTCGCCATTGTAGGTATTCATACCCGCGGTGTGGAGCTGGCCGATAGAATAAGAAAAGAGATAGAAAAATTAGCAGGGCGGGAGATAAAGCATGGTACGCTTGATATCTCATTTTATCGTGATGACCTCACAACCCGGGGTAAACTCCCTGTTCTGAAAGAGACTCTCATTGAGTTTAACATTAATAAGAAGAATATACTTATTGTTGATGATGTACTCTTCTCGGGCAGGACAACAAAGGCTGCTCTTGAAACACTTACGACTTTCGGCAGACCCTTTTCTATAAAACTCTTTGTCCTTGTTGACCGTGGAGGGCGCGAGCTCCCCATTCAGCCCGACTACTGCGGATTTAAAGTTGAAACCGCTCATGAAAATCAGGTAAAGGTGAAGCTTTCTTCAACAGATAAAGTTGAGGATGCAGTTTATATAGTGAGCGGTAAGTAGGGGAGTAGAATTGATGTATTTTAAATGGATCGGATAAAGTTATAAAACTAGAAATCCCCCGGCCTCTGGCCACCCCCTTTATTAAAGAGGGTTTTAATTTTTATCTGTTAAATACAATATGTGATTTCATGTTCATTTTTAGTCATACCCCCTTTAATAAAGGGGGGCAGGGGGGATTTAAATCCTTTAATTCGATGTAAAAATAATTTTGAGTTGGTGTAATATATGAAGGATCTTGTAATTATAGGCGGAGGTCCCGCGGGTCTTACTGCCGGTATCTACGGAATGCGTGCGGGGCTTGATCTTGTGATTGTTGAAAAGTTTTCCCCCGGGGGACAGGTTATAAACTCTTATGAGATAGAAAACTATCCCGGATTTGCCGAACCTGTAGAGGGATGGAAACTCATGTCAGATATGGAAGAGCAGACAAGAAGACTCGGTGCCGAAATTATTTCCGCTGAAGTGCTTTCCATTAAAAAAGATGCGGGAGTGTTTACGGTAGGTCTTGCCGATGGAGAGATTCAGGCACGAAGTGTAATAATCGCTGCAGGCGCCTTCAATAGACGTCTTAATGTTCCGGGGGAGAAAGAGTATGTGGGGCGCGGAGTTTCCTACTGTGCTACATGCGACGGGGCTTTCTTTAAAGATAAAGTTACAGTAGTAGCGGGAGGCGGTGACGTCGCTCTTGAGGAGGCTTTCTTTCTTACAAGATTTGCAAGCAAGGTTTATCTCATTCACAGAAGAGAACATTTCCGCGGTGCTGACATACTTCAGAAGAGAGTTCTGGGGAATGAAAAGATAGTTCCGGTTCTCTGTACAAATATTGAATCGGTAAATGGAGATACAACGGTTAATTCTGTTACCCTTAAAAATACAAAGACCGGTGAAATTAACAGGCTCGATACCGACGGAGTATTCATATTTATCGGATACGATCCCAACACTTCATTTGTCGATAAGGAACTCCTTAATGAACAGAGAGAGGTAATCGTCGACATGAATATGCATACAGGGGTCGAAGGTCTTTTCGCCGCGGGGGATATCCGAAGCGGATCGAAGAGACAGATTGTAATGGCTGCAGCCGACGGTGCAACTGCAGTACTTAGCGCCTATGAATATCTTACCGGCAATTACTGCTCGTAATAAACCGCAATAAATGGAGTTAATAGTGAATAGAATAATAAGTAAAATTCAGATTTTTATAATTGTTGCATTAATGACAGCGGCTGTTTCATGCGGCGGCGGGAAGTATAAAGATATAAAAGGATTTATAAATGAAGTAGTTGCAGCTCAGGATGAATTTTTATCAAAAATTGAAGCGTCTGCTAATGCAGGGGACGCGGTCTCTGCTGTTCAGGTTTTCGGTGACAGGCTGGTTAAGCTATCTGAAAAGAGTAAGGAGATCAAGAAAAAATATCCCGAAATTGATCAGTGGGTTGAGAATCCCCCTGCTGATATTAAAGAGGATTTAGCTAAGCTTGATAGTTCAGGGAGTAAATTTGAACAGGTTTTCTTTAAAGAGAATGTAAAAAGAATCATAAAAGATAAACAGGTTCAGACTGCATTTATTGAACTGAATAAAAAAATGGAATCGGTAAAGTTTTTTCAGTAGATGGATGCATGTTAAAACCGCTCCCCTAAAAACACTTTCTGTAAAATCTCTCAAGAGCGGACTTGACCAGTCCGCTTATTTTATCAAGCCGATGTTCATCGATTATCATCTTTTCCAGATTAAAATAGTTTTCATTTAAAAACAGCGACCTCGAGATGGAGAGGCTCAGAACCGGTATTCCTGATATGCTGTAATTTTTCATGATGAATCCCTTACAGTCATGGTCAGACACTCTGAAAATATCCGAAACGGTCTCCCCCTCTTTCGATAAGCTCTTCGCCGTTGATGAGGCCAGCTCCATTGCCATATCAACAGTGGCAGTCTGCTTTACGCCGGAGTTTGTATCAACGGTATAACCGGTAATTACCAGAGGTCTCGGCTTCCCTTTGTCCGGGGAATTTGCCGGGCCCACGGGCATATGTGTGTGACATTCTATTATTGCTCTGAACTTAAAATCCCTGATTGAATTTCTTATCGACTCATGGAAGGGGAAATAGTATCTGTTGAGTATATTTGATATGGCAATATCATCGGGATAGCAGTCTTTTCTGAAAACATCCCGGTTCATTGAAGTTCTGGATTTAATCACTCCGTCATTAGTAACAGGGAAGAGCTGTTTATATTCTCTGTCTGTATCGACAAAAATTTTGGATACGGGGGTGGATATCACTTTCTGAATGGAGTCGTGCAGGGAGAATATAGCATCGGCTCCCGCATCGGCTTCAAAAAAAATATTCAGCGGGCTCAGATTCTCATAGCCGAATAACTCCTCCGGGATATGAAGTCCGCCGTGCGGTATTATAATTAGAAATGGGAGCTTATCTGTCATATACTCTCTAATCAGTCATTAATTACAGAAGGCGATGGTGAATTTATAAAACTCCCCTGAGAATAGTCAATTCCATATTCATTGACAGTATTTAAAATAAACTCATTATCGACAAACTCAGCTATGGTTTTAACATTCAGCTCTCTGCATAAAGCCGCAATGTTCTTTACAATAATTCTTGTCACAGGGTCAGAATCGATTTTCTGTATAAGCGATCCATCGAACTTAACATAATCTATATGCAGTTTTGTTAAGTGCGAAAAATTGGAGTAACCGGTTCCGAAGTCATCAATGGCGAAGGTGTATCCGATCTTTCTGCATCTTCTGATAAATTCCCCCACATATCCGTAATTATCAAATCTTTCAGATTCTACAAGTTCCAGTATAATACGCTTATTACACCATGGATGGCTCTTCATCATCTCTTCAAGATAGGGGGGGAAGTCGGGATTGTATATATCTTCGGCGGAGATATTTACCGAGAACGAAAATGTGTTATTCTCCATATAATCGAAAACCTTCTCTATCATAATCTTTGTAAGTTCATGATAAAGGTTTGTCTTTCTTGCCACTTCCAGATATTTACCCGGCAGCCCGGGGTTGCCGTCGGAATCGATTATCCGCAGTAGAGATTCGTACTTGTCGATTTTACCGTTGCTGTTGTTTATTATAGCCTGAAAGTATGGAATTACTCTATCGTTAAGAAGAGCATTGTTCAGCTCTGAGAGTATATTTACATTGTCTATATATCTTACACGGTCCTTATCGTCATCATTGTAGACATGAAAGGTGAGTTTTTTGTTTATAGCGTGATGAAGGGCAATATCGGCCTGAGATATAAGACCGTCACTGCCGTCGAAGTAAGGAGCTATCCCCACAAAGGGATTGAGGGGAATATGTGTCTCCTGATGAATATACTTTTCTTCAGACATGTGTGCTGTCAGATCAGATGCTATCTGCTTCAGTTTGTTTACCGCATTATCACCAGTCTCGTTTATCTCGGGCACAAAGGCAAACTCGCCGCTTGTGAGGTTGTATGCCTTTACTTTAATGGCGGAATTGAATAGATTTATTCTTTTACTGATGAACTTGAGAAAGTCGTCCCCCAGTGTATAGCCGAAAAATGTATTTATATCATGGAAGTTATCTATTCTCAAAATAAGAAGAGAAGGGTAAATTCTGTGAGCAATATCTTCAATGAGCATTTTTCTGTTCGGGAGTCCGCTTGTATTGTCATAATAAAGCTGGCGGAGGATAAGTTTCTCAATGCTCGAATGGCGCAGTTCGGCATAATACGAAAAAATGGAAATGAAAACATAAACCAGAAATGCTATAACAAGATTTGAGACATCATAGCCTGTCTTTATCAGTCCTGAATATGTTGCAGCAATTGCCGCCAGAAAAAATAAACCTGAAACAGTATTCCATATTGTTCCTGTTTTAATACCAGCAAGATTATATGTAATAACCGGGAATATCAGTACAATGAGATATTCATTGAGCCCCGGTTCTGCTGATATCATTGATATCCAGAGCGAAATAATGAACATTGCAAAGATCGTGAAGCGGAACAGACCCTGTTTTGGAAAAAACTTATACAGGTAGAATAGTGTAATAAAAATTGATGAGTAGAGGATGTGGAACATGCTGAACATATCATATCCGGACACTACCCGCACAGAGTAAATCAGAACCGTAAGTATTAATCCGAGAAGAAGCGTAAATGGAATAAAACCGTCCCGGACTATAATATCATAAATTACAATATCATGTCTGGGATCTATTACGAAGTCCCCCATCATCCTTTGTTTTAAATTATTTATAGTCATTAAGCTCTCTTTTATATTTATACCGGTTCTATTGATAAATATTCCCGGAATTATTTTAACGATAATTACATATGATTTTTACAGACTTCCCCGAGGGTCACTCTTGCAAAATTGAAACGCTGCCGTAAAATTTCCGCCTTGAGTGGCTTCTCCGGCTTTAGATGTTTTTTAAAGATAGATTTTCTCAGACTCAAAATTAGCTGCGGGAGTATCTGACGATGAGTTTACATCTATTCCTCTTTTAATGCTGACGATGGAGCAGTGTCCGGCATTAAGATTATCCCTTATATATTTCAGCGCTCCGGTAAAATCAAAGTCGCCGCAGCTGAAAAGATCAACGGCCGCGTACCGGTACTCAGGCCATGTATGAATTGCCAGATGAGATTCCGCTATAACAATTATTCCGCTTACGCCCTGGGGTGAAAACTTGTGAAAGAATGGCTTTATAATTGTTGCATTGGAAATTTCAACAGCTGAAGTCATTACGGCAGAGATTATATCTGTGTCATTCAGTTTTTCACTGCTGCATTTATAAAATTCAGCAAGTAAATGTCTGCCAAGATAGTCCATTTATTTCCCTTTTTGTAATTTATGTCTGTAACGGGTTTAAGTATTTTTATCAGAGACTTTGAAAGTCAATTCATTTTTTGGAGCACAGCGCGAAGCGCTGTGCCGTAAAAATAATTTTATTCCGGGTTAAAGAGCTTGACCTGTATTGCCCGTGCTGTTTTTTTTATTACAGCAGTTTAAGTCTGCTGATCAAATATTCAGAGACGAGGGTAAGATGGATAGCGTAATTTTAAAAAAGATTCTTGAATACCAGAAGAATGAAATAACAGAACATATATTGTACGGCGCCCTTGCAGAAAGAGCCAGGGGTAAAAATGCCGCCATATTAAAAAAGATATCCGAAGACGAACTGAGGCACTATACTTTTTTTAAAAAGGTTACAGGCCGAGATGTGAAGCCTGACCGGATTAAAATACTCTTCTACAGTCTTGTATCAAGAATCTTCGGTTATACCTTTACAATAAAGATGATGGAAAACGGCGAAGAGCAGGCCGAGCATAACTACGAATCCGTTGAGGATAAGGTCCCCGGGATTAAAAAAATAATCCGCGATGAGGTTAAGCATGAAGAGGCGCTCATGGCCGAGATCGAAGAGGATGTACTTAAGCACATGAGTTCCATGGTCCTTGCCATAAACAACTCTATTCAGGAGATAACAGGAATTGTCGTGGGGCTTACATTCGCCATTGCCGATTCAATGATGATCGGGAAGACGGCCCTTATAAGCGGTCTTGCGGCAACTTTGGCAATGGTCGCCTCTGAATATCTTTCACAGAAGGCTGACAGTGAAGACAGCAGTGCTCCGAAGAAAGCTGCACTTTATACAGCCATTATATATTCTTCAGTTGTAGTATTTCTTGTAGGTCCGTTTTTTATTTTTGCCAATCACTATGCGGCTCTTGCATCAGCCATCACAGCTGTTGTAATTATAGTTTCGGTTTTTACATTTTTTATGTCTGTTGTCAAGGGACTGGTCTACCGTAAAGTTCTTGCCGAGGTTTCATTAATCACAACCGGTGTTGTTGTACTGTCTCTGTTTCTCGGACTCGGCATGAAGATGATATTCGGCTGATTATAATCTGATGGAGATGGGGGATTGAAATGCCGGTAAAACTTTCAAATGAAGAGATAAAGGGCAAGAGACCGGGGATTGCCGAGCTCGAGGAGACCGAAAGGTTCCCCGTTGCTGTGATTGCCGAAAATGTAAGGAGCCTCTACAACGTCGGATCGATGTTCAGAACTTCAGACGGTGCCCTTATCGAAAAGTTATGGCTCTGCGGATATACAGGTTTTCCTCCCCGAAAGGAAATTACTAAAACAGCACTGGGGAGCGTCGAGACTGTTCCCTGGGAGAATAATACCGATACAGTATCAGTAATAAAAAAACTTAAATCAGAGGGGTACTCCATAGTTGCTCTGGAGCATACCGATTCAAGCGTGAACTATCTTGAAGCTGAATACAGGTTCCCCATATGTCTTATGCTTGGTAACGAAGTTGAAGGACTGTCCGAAGAAGCTGTAGCGCTTGCTGACATGGCAGTAGAAATACCGATGTACGGCATAAAGCAGTCACTTAACGTATCAGTCGCCTACGGCATACTTGTTTATCATCTTATAGAAGAGTTCAGAAAACAAAAAAGATAAATTTTACCCAACAAGTATTCCTGAAAATAGTTTTATTTAAAAAACTAAAAATTATTTATCCCCGCCGCCCTCAGCGGTATTGAATTATTTTCGGATGGCGTATGCTTCGCATACGCCATCCGAATGGGGGATTACGGGGGCAACGCCCCCGTAATCCCCCATTCCCAGGCGCAGCGCTCAGCGCTGCGCCTGAGGAATAAATATCGATTTTTACCAATAAAAATGCTAATGAATATGACATAATAAGCCGAATATCATAGAACGGACATAATCCGTCTGGAGATTCACCCTATGAAAAAGATACTTCTTGCCGTAACTATCATAATAGCATTCTCCTTCAACGCCTATGCCTACAAACTTACATGGAGTCTTGAAAAAGATGACCGCATCGAAATGGTTAAAACCGCCGGTGTAAAATATTATGTAAATGCAAATCTCAGCAGAATATATGAAGAGCGGAATATTATAGATATCACATGTACCGAAAAGTCGGACAGGCTTAACCGTGTCCATGGGGTCTTCTCTGTTCATGAAAAGGAGTACGGTTCGGATTCGTTTAAGATGATCAATCAGACCATGGTCGATTTCCTTATTGAACCATCAGGGAAATTTATTGTGAGGAAGGGGGACTATATGCCTAATCTCCGCCATATCCCCTCATTCCCAGTGAAAGAAATCAAGATCAATGATACATGGACTGCTGATGGAGAGATGGTGCTTGATAATTTTTCACGCCCCTTTATGCTTAGATTCCCCGTTGAATATACTTTTGTAAACGTGATAAAAGATAATGAAAAAGATATAGCCGTGATTAATTATTACTACTCAATAAATATTGATACATCGGCAGCCGGATATCCTGCAGATTTCCCCATAAGAATATCTGGGGAGAATAAAGGTATAATACACTGGGATATTACCGGTAATAAACCTAGAGATATTCAGGACGCCTACCAGATTGCCTTCATCTTCGCAACCGGGGGAAAGAGTCTTGCATCGGCGGAGTTTCACATGAACATCAAAACCGAGAACAGTCTGTATAAAAATTTCACACCAAAAGAGAAAGAGACCGCGAAGGAGGAGATGCAGAAGGAGCTTCCCGAAGGTGTCGATGCCGATGTGGATAAACGGGGAATCGTTATCCGCATGAATGACCTTCTTTTCGATTTTGATAAGTATAATCTGCGTGAAGATACAAGAGAAAAACTTGACCGGATTGCCGAAGCAATAAAAAAGAAATACCCCGACCGGGAAATAATTGTAGAGGGGCATACCGACAGCAGGGGCGAGAAGTCATACAATCAGTCTTTATCTGAGAAACGCGCAATGAGAGTTTCCGATTATCTCAAATCGAAAAGCGGGCACGATAAGTTTTCATATAAGGGTTACGGACAGAGCAATCCATTGGGTGATAACTCAACAGAGCAGGGGAGGGCAAAGAACCGCAGGGTGGAGATTATAATTAAGACTAACTGAGTTGTTGCCCGGATATCTCCGGGCAATTTTATAATCTCGAACTGAAATTTACAAGCACCATAACAGGAACAGGATTATTCTGAATAATATTAATAAGTCCAATCTGTACTCCGGCCATCCTTTTTGACCAGTTGATAAGTCCTATCTGTACCCCCTCAATAGCCTCTGAGTAGTTAATGATACCGAATTGTATACCTCTTGAAACAGACTCCTGGTTATTAAAAGACTGCATGTTTAAACAGGCAATCTGGAGACCGGTCATCTCACCGGAGTAATTGGCAAAGAGTGACCCCTGCATGCCTATAACGTTACCGGTGGTATTATTTCCTGCAAGTGAAATCTGAAATCCGTTAAGATCTTCGCTTGTATAGTTATAAAAGCCGGCAATCTGGATACCATTCATATTTCCGGAAGCATTGTAGAAAAGAGCTCCCTGAATACCGTTCATGCTTCCTGCAACACCGTTTATTATCGACAGCTGCATTCCATACATGTTACCTTTATCAGCATTTTTTTCGCCAAGTAGGGAATGTATACCCTTAGCCTGATCGGTATAAATATTATATATATCTCCAAAACCTGCTGATTGTTTTTTTTCACTTACAACAAAATTACATCCGATAGCAGTCTGAAATCCGTACATATTACCGTGTACACCGTTCAGCATAAAAGCAGTCTGGAAACCGGCCATAGTCCCGCCGGTACCGTTAAAGGCCGCTGCAGTCTGAAAACCGTACATATTTCCGCTAACAGCATTTTCCGATATTGCAAACTGAAATCCCGCTGCGTTTCCGGAAACCTTATTCGAAACAAAAACGGTCTGCATGCCGTACATGTTCCCTCGGACAGAATTCAGCAGGATGGCGGTCTCAATCCCTGACATTGTTCCGTCTACAATGTTTTTCATCAGTGCAGTCTGGATGCCCCCCATTGAGCCTTTAACGGTATTGCTGTATAGGGCAGTCTGCATAATATATGTACTCCCCTCTACATTATTGACAATTGAAATCTGGAATCCGCTCATATTCGAGGAAACATCGTTATAGAATAATCCGGTTTGAAAGCCGTAAACATTGTCAGCTTTGTTGACAAGTCCTAAATCAAAACCGTAAATGTCTCTGTGTAGGCCGTACAGTATATTAATCCGCATTCCGTAAATGTCAGATTCCGCATTTGGATACTGAACCGGTTCAAAGAGTGAAATCCCCGCTAAAGACCAGTTTCTCTTCTTTTCGTTAGAATTATTGCCGGATATATTTTTGATCGTAACAATGTTTTCACTCTCGTGATCATTCATGGGAGAAGTAATGTTTTCATTTGCTGAAAGCGCTGAATTATTAATAATTGATATTGTTAAAAGTAGTAATAGTAAACTTCTTGTATTCACCGGCAGTCTCCATATCTTCAGGCATATTACAATTTTTGGACTGGTAATGTAATGTCCGTATATAAAAAATATTTATCATGTTTAAGCAGATAAAGTGAATATTTGCTGTCAAGAAAATGATGAATAACTCAGAAGAAATTTTCATCAGTTTTCATTGTTAAAAATTCAAATTTTATTCTCTTCCAGTTGATTTTTTTTCGGGACAAAGCAGTTATTTTAGATTAAATATGTATTAAATAATCTTCATATCAGATTACCGGAGTCTCAGAAATGAAAAAAGAAAATACACCGGATGAAAAAACCTGTTCAAAAAAATGGAATAATTTATATATAAGAATATCAAATCCGGTCGTTCTGAAAATTTTTATAATAGTTATTCTGCTGACAACCTGGACCACCAGTGTCATCTTCAGTTTATTTCAGTACAATCTTACAATACGCAAGGCCGAGGATGAAGTATTCCGGATGAACCAGATTGTAACTGAGCAGACGGGTAATCTGTTTCGTGAAATCAGATCGTATCTGCAGCTGCTGGATGAACGATAACCTTCATAGAAAAAACCATGAACTTGAGAATGCCCTATCTCAAGTCAATCAGTTAAGCGGAATGCTTCCGATCTGCGCTTCGTGTAAAAAAATCAGAAATGATACAGGCTATTGGGAGCAGATTGAAAACTATATTGTTACACACTCCGAAGCAGAGTTCAGTCATGGGCTCTGCCCGGATTGCGGTATAAAGCTTTATCCCGGTATTTTTCCTGTTGATAATAAATAATTTACCATGGTAATGAATTAAAAGCCCCTGATTTTCAGGAGCTTTTTATCCGGATGCTTTACAAGCTAACCCCTTCCATCATCACAAGGTTCGCTATCGTCACTGTTACGTGCCATCTCGGGATGATCGGCTGTTGTGCATTTTTCAAGCGGGTACTTTTCCATGATTTCGCTGCAGCACTCCGGTGCCGGTTTATCTGCAGGAATCTCCTCCGTCCGGCCGCAATTACCGCATCTGTAATTAATTTTTAATTCTCCCATATAATTTTTCCTCCTGGTGCTTTGACCGTGTGATTTTGAATCAATAATTAAAAATGTTGTGCTATAAATAATTTATCAGTCATAAACTTGGGATCCCCCGTTTCGTTTCGCTAAACATCCCCTTTGATAAAAGAGATTATGAAATTCCGGAAGTCTAAATCCTTTTATCAAAGAGGGTAACTATAGCGGTGCACTGAGCCTGTCGAGGCAGCCAGGCGATTTTTCAGTATTATATAGTGAACTATTTGATAAAAAATCATCCGGTCTAAGCGCTACAGCATTTTACGAATGAAATAGTACACAATCTGTCATTTCGAAGAAGCGATAGCGACTGAGCAGTTCGGCAGGCTCACTGACCGTATACTTCGGTTGCTGAGCCTGCCGAAGCACTCACCCGAAAAACTGAAGGGGGTTCGAAATGACATTTTCTAAACCTTTTTTAAAAGTTATAATATATTACCCAAATTAAATATACGTTATAATGTAGGAAAAGTTATTTAATCACTGATATTTTTCAGAATTTTTTTATAGCGGTCCCGAAAACTCCCCTTTGGCCTTTTCAAGACCGGCTCTGCTCCTTGACTATCTCAGTAAATCGCTGAGGGGCTTATAGGGGATGCAGTCAGGGTAAACACTACTTTCATCAGCTTGAACAGGCAGAAAATCGATAAAAAAGTTAAAAAAATAATGTATTAGTCACTTTTTTTTGTTTTTTCTTGTAAATCATTGTTCCATAGAAGTGTGAGAATGGTCTGACTGTAGAGTCACTTAAAATATCCGGGAACAGGTAAAATATGGCAAATAATATAACTGATGATCTGGTAATTGTACTTGCAGGACAAGCCGGACAGGGAATACAGGTAATCGAAAATATTCTGTCTTCTCTGCTGAAAGGAACCGGTTATAATTTTTTTTCAACTTCCGAATTAATGTCCAGAGTTAGAGGCGGTTTAAACTCCACGGAGCTGCGGGTATCCTCTAAACGATCTCCGGGATTTCTAGACCGTATTGATCTTTTGATCCCCCTTCATAACGATGCAATTGCACATCTTAAAAAGAGAATATCATTAGGGGAAAAAGATAAGGTAAACTACGAAGGGATTATTGATATTCAGTTCACAGGAATAGCGAACGAATTGGGCAATGCTGTTTTTTCCAATACGGTAGCTGCAGGGCTGATCTGCGGTCTTCTTAAAATTGATGAACGGGAGTTGGAAAACTTTATATTCAAATATTTTGCCGTAAAAAATGAAGACATCCGAAACAAAAATCTCCAGGCTATTAAGAAGGGATACTTCGCCGGTCAGGCTTTGACTGAAATAAACATCAGTATAAACAAATCCATTGAGGTAAAAACAGATCTTCTGCTCTCCGGCGCAGATGCAATTTCACTCGGCGCCGTTGCAGGGGGATGTAACTATGTTTGCGGCTATCCCATGTCGCCATCCACAAGTGTCCTTGAAAAAATGTCCTCTTATGCAGAAAAATTTGATATAATTGCCGAACAGGTGGAAGACGAAATAGGAGTAGTCAATATGGCTCTGGGTGCATGGTATGCCGGCGCCAGAGCAATGGTCACTACATCAGGCGGAGGATTTGCCCTTATGAGTGAAGGTCTTAGTCTTTGCGGAATGATCGAATCGCCGCTGATAATCCATCTTGCACAGCGCCCCGGTCCGGCAACGGGACTCCCTACAAGGACAGAGCAGGGGGACCTGAACCTTGCTCTCTATGCCGGTCATGGAGACTTCCCACGCATAATCCTTGCTCCCGGCACACTGGAGGAAGGATTCCGACTTACACAAAGAGCATTTAATCTTTCAGACAAATATCAGGTACCGGTTTTAATTTTAACAGATCAATACTATGTCGACAGTATTTACAACACTCCGGTCTTCAAAACAGATGATATCAGAATAGAAAAGTATATTGTTGAGACTGATAAAAATTATAAAAGATTCTCTCTCACAGAGAATGGAATCTCCCCGCGCGGAATACCCGGTTTCGGTAATGGAAATGTCTGCGTAGATAGTGATGAGCATGACGAAAGCGGTCATATAACTGAAGATTCTGATATGAGAATTAAGATGGCAGACAAGCGATTTAAAAAATTTGAATCGATCAAAAAAGATATCTCGCCGGCAACACTTACGGGGAGTGATAATTATACGACACTTGTTATCTGCTGGGGTTCCACTTTCAATATTGTAAACGAAGCCGTTGAAGGACTGGGCAGCAAAGATATTGCTGTTATGCATTTTTCATGGATTTTTCCGCTTCAGGAAAACATCATCGAATACCTGAATAAAGCATCCAATGTTATTATTGTGGAGAATAATTCATCGGCACAATTCGCCATGCTCATTAAACAGACAACCGGCTATTCTATTGATAAAAAAATATTAAAATATAACGGACTCCCGTTTTCTGTGGAGGAAGTAATGAAAGAGATTCAGAAATTTATTTAAACTGGTGAATAAAATGGGGAACATTTTTGATTTTGAAGAGAAGATTGATATTGCATGGTGTCCCGGCTGCGGAGATTATTCCATCAGAAAAGCACTGCTTGAAGCGCTTCAGGAACTGAACCTCAAGAAAGAGAAAGTGGTTCTGGTTTCCGGAATAGGGCAGGCGGCAAAAATGCCTCAATATATCAACACAAGTTTTTTTAACGGACTTCACGGCCGCGGACTCCCTCCTGCGACTGCAATCAAAGCATGTAATCCCGAACTCACAGTTATCGCAGTGGGGGGAGATGGCGACATGTATGGAGAAGGGGGGAACCATTTTCTCCACGCGACAAGACGCAATCCTGATATCACTCTTTTTGTACATGAGAACATGGTATACGGTCTCACAAAGGGGCAGGCGGCTCCGACATCAAGAACGGGTATGAAAACTCCTGTTCAGGTCTTCGGTGTTTTTGAAAAACCCCTTAATCCCATTGCGCTTGCGATTTCGCTGGATGTGACTTTTGTTGCCAGAGTTTTCTGCGGCGATATTGAACAGACAAAAGATGTAATGAAAAAAGCAATATTACATAAAGGATTTGCCCTGGTGGACATTTTTCAGCCATGCGTAACGTTTAATAAGATAAACACATTCAAATGGTTTAAAGATAACACATACTATTTATCAGGCGACTACGATCCCTCTGACAGGACCGGCGCGTTTAAAAAGTCGCTCGAAGAGGAACCGTTCCCTCTTGGTATAATTTATAAAAGCGATCACCGCACCACGTTCGAAGAAAACATCAGCGTTTATAAAAACGACAATTCCCCTCTATATAAAAGAGAGTTTGATATTAAGAAATTAGAAGCGGAGATAAATGCAAAGGTTTAACGGATAAACTTCAACAGGAGGAATGATGATGTCGAAAAACAAAAAACATTTAACAAAAGCATTCGGAGCAACAGTCAGTGATGATCAGAACAGTATGACTGCCGGAGTACGCGGCCCGGTGCTGATTCAGGATGTACATCTGCTTGAAAAACTGGGACACTTTGACCGGGAACGGATTCCGGAACGGGTGGTGCATGCGAAAGGTGCCGGTGCTCATGGATATTTTGAGGTAACTGCGGATGTTACAAAGTACACAATGGCAGATTTTTTGTCAAAACCGGGTAAGAAGACTGATGTTTTTGTCCGCTTTTCAACAGTCGGTGGTGAGAAAGGCTCGGCCGATGCTGAACGTGATCCGCGTGGATTTGCAATTAAATTCTACACAGAAGATGGGAATTACGATCTTGTTGGCAACAATACTCCGGTCTTTTTTATTCGCGATCCATTAAAATTTCCCGACTTCATACATACACAGAAACGTCATCCTGCAACAAATCTCAAAGACCCTGATATGTTCTGGGATTTTCTATCTCTTACACCTGAGTCATTGCATCAGGTTATTATTCTCTTTTCAGATAGAGGCACACCGGCAACATTCAGAAATATGAACGGATATAGCAGTCATACTTATAAATGGTATAATAAAAAAGGGGAGTATTTCTGGGTGCAGTACCATTTCAAAACAGATCAGAAAATAAAGAATTTCACACGAGATGAAGCAGATGCAATGAAAAGCAAAGATCCCGATCACGCCACACGTGATCTCTATGAATCAATTGAAAAAGGTGATTTCCCATCCTGGACACTTGAGATGCAGGTCATGACTCCGGAACAGGCAAAGAATTACCGCTTCGATATTTTAGACATCACCAAAGTCTGGCCCCATGGCGATTTTCCGCCGATAAAAGTAGGGAAACTGGTACTGAACAGAAATCCTCAGAATTATTTTGCAGAAGTTGAACAGTCGGCCTTTTCCCCATCCAACTTTGTCCCGGGAATAGGTCCATCTCCGGATAAAATGCTGCAGGGGAGACTGTTCTCTTATCACGATACACATATTCACAGACTTGGTCCTAATTATCACCTGATCCCTGTAAATGCGCCCAGGAACGCTCCTGAAATGAATTACCAGAGAGACGGATTTATGCGTGTTGACGCCAATGGCGCAGGCGGTCCGAACTACTGGCCAAACAGCTTCGGCGGACCGGCACCCGATAAAAATCTGAAGGAACCTCCACTTAAAATCGAAGGAGATGCAGACCGCTTTACATATCAGCATCCGAATGATGATTTTATTCAGCCCGGAGATTTATACCGTAAGGCAATGACCGATTATGACAGAACCAATCTTGTGGGCAACATCGCCGGCCATCTGGGTAAAACACAGAAGAGGATTCAGTTAAGGCAGACCGCTCTTTTCTATAAAGCCGACAAGGATTTGGGGAGGAGAGTGGCGGAAGAACTGAAGCTTGATGTTAAACAGGTTGAAAAGCTCGCTGCGATGAGTCAGGATGAGAGAGCAGCAGCAACAGAAAAATGAACCGGTACTCAGACCGTATGATTATTAATTTAAAATTGATATTTAAAGTCGCAAATTTTTCGAACTCACCCCCGGCCCCTCTCTTTGGAAAGAAAGAGAGGGGAGTTTAAACAGGGAATTTATTGTGTTTTTCAGAGGAATAATTTGTTTTACGAAGCCCCTCTTTTTTTCATCAAAGAGAGGGGCGCGGCAGTAGCCGGGGGTGAGTGTAAAAGTTTTAATGAAAATCTAACCGGTCACGGCACTAGCTGTTGAAATTTCTGCCAGAAAGTTTATAAAAAAGGATGCATGCAGATTTTTTATAACTGTTCAAAAACCGGTGGTATTTTATCTCCGCCGCGCCATCGGCGCGGCGGAGAGCAATTTCGCCACCAATTTATGAGTAGATACTCCTTTTTAAAATATTATTTTAAATTCGAATTTACAAAATCCCAATTGATCAGTTTATCTACAAAAGCGGTTAAGTAATCAGCTCTTCTGTTCTGATAATCAAGATAGTATGCATGTTCCCAGACATCCGCAACTAAAAGCGGTTTTAATCCCGTTGTCAGAGGGGTATCCGCATTTGATGTTTTAATAATCTGAAGTTTTGAACCGTCTGTCGCCAGCCAGACCCATCCACTTCCGAACTGTCCGATTCCTGCATTTTTAAATTCCTCAACAAATTTTTCATAGCTGCCGAAAGATGCGTTGATTTTTTCGGCGATTGCGCCTGCCGGTTTTCCGCCGCCGTTTTTCTTCATGCACTCCCAGTAAAATGAATGATTAAAGACCTGGGCTGCATTGTTAAAAATAGATACTTTGCTCTGATCCTTGGCTGTTTTTTTGATAATTTCCTCTAAAGTATCTTTTTCAAGATCTGTTCCGGCAATAAACTTCAGAGTATTATCCACATAGGTTTTGTGGTGCTTGTCATGATGAAACTCCAATGTTTTCGCACTTATTACAGGCTCCAATGCATCTTTGGGGTAGGGAAGTTCGGGTAATTCAACTTTCATATTATTCTCCTTTTTTTTTTAATATTATATCAGGATCTGTTTTATCAGATTTCTTTAACAAAAAGCACTCCTGCTTTAATTATGTGCATTTTCACATGCTTAACAATAGCGGGAGTCCAAACTTTAATATAGTGTATAATGATAGTATAATAATTACTCCTGTAAAATTCAATTAAAACAATTCGTATTGAATACTTTTTTTTGCGCTTTCCGGATTGTCGGGAAAAGAAGAGAATCGTTTAAACAATCCAGCCCCCTATCCCCCAAACTGACTTGCAACCACATCTCAACAGCCCCCTTGTAGGCAATGTCATTAAGTTAAGCCTTCTCCATCTTTTCATGGGGAAGGTGCCCAACGCGATGTATTGCGCTTGTCGAAATAGGCGGATGGGGAGCAAAGCAAAGTTATTTGATTTTTTTTGAATAAATTACGCATATAATACTACTCCCTCTCTGTCGCTGAAGCGACATCTCCCCCATAAAAAATGGGGAAGAAAAAAATAGAAAAATATTTCATACGCATCTTTTAATTTACTAACATTACATTCTGATAAGATTCAGTATTTGTAGACTAACACGCGTTAGACGGTTTTCAGGTTGTGTTGTGGTTCGGCACTACACCGTCGTGATATTTGATTTTAAGAATAAAAACACAATCTGCCGGGTCTGTCTCGATTGGAACATGCAAGTTGATTCAATACAGTTTTTTTATTAATTCAGGCGCTAATAAGAACTACAAAACTTTGCAGATAACATTAACATGTGATGCGTTTAACAGGAACGTGACTGATATTAATCACGTTCGTGTGATTGTGAAAAGTTTTATCTCATGACTTGATAAGTGTGCTCTCCATCGGCTACGCAAAGATGTGCGGAGATCGGAGATAGTGAATATAGATACAGATCATATTCAACGGGGGATACACTATGATAAAGATGATAATACTTATTATGATACTAGCATCCATTCCGGTGATTGCATCTGAAGATTGTGTCGGGACTTCAATTAAAGCATCAGTAATGCTCGAAGATAATAAGGGAAACCGGATAATGGCCACTGACCTGGCATTATGGTATAACTACAATGTTTATGATGTTACGTTAACTCCTTATACAAATATCAAGACGTGGTTTATTCAGAATGGATATGTTTTTTATAAAAATAACCCGTTCAGGGATGTATATTTTCTGGGCGGGAAAGCAGACTGGAATAATTTCGGAATAGATTTAAATCACTATTGCTCTCATTCAGTATGTTCCGGCCAGGAGCAGTGGGATAGTTATAATAGAGAAAAAGTTAAGGACTCCGGTACGGGAATAGTTGTATACAAAATAGCCTCATCTCAAGTCACAAGAGCAACAGTGAGTTATCTTTTTGAGTCCGGGGATTTTTCCGTATTCTTTGCAGCGGGTAAAACATTGGAAACTGCATCATATTTCCTTAATACAAAATTCAAATATGATTTATATTTATCAGAATTTATATTCAGTACATCTGCCGATCTTTCATACTGGACAGAGGATAAAAGATATATAATCACTGCCGTAGAACAGATATCATATAAAAGTGTAAGCCTTGAAGTGGAATATTACAAGTCAAGCAAACTGCTAGGAAGATACAATCATAACCATGTTTACGATGAAAATCCGATAGTTGAAGATGCAGTAATGGTATCTATGATGTACAAATTCAACTGATGCTGCGATCTGGTATTCAACAGCCTGCAAGAATTCCAGAATTTTACACATAGCCCCCGTATCTCCGGAGTTGGCAAAACAGTGAGTTAAGAGACTAAAGTATTGCACCCAGCCCCCCAAACCCCCCGGAGGGGGGCTTAAAGATTGTAGAACTGGACATTTTAATTTTTTAATAGATTTAAAAGTCCCCCTCCGGGGGATTTAGGGGGCTGGGCATTTGGTGCTGCAGAATGATGCATGAAAAATTTAGAATCGCTTAACTTAATGCCCCCGGGAGCGTTAGCTCTGAATCAGACCGATACCCGTTCAGATGACGGATTTATTTTAATTTCCGCCCAGTGTTCCCTTCTATCGTCTATAAGCGGAAGAGCGATGATACTTATGACGGTTTCCTCTTTTACCTGAAGTATACTGATATGATAAGTTGTCTCTCTATATCTGTAATGGATTTTAAAGCTTTCCCAGTCTTCAGGGATACATGGTTCAAAACGCAGTTTATCTATCTCCAGCCGCAGCCCGAGTAATGATTCCACAACCAGTCTGTACATCCATCCGGCAGAACCGGTGTACCAGGTCCATCCGCCACGTCCTGTGTGAGGATTCATTGCATATACATCTGCAGCAATTACATAGGGCTCAACTTTGTAGACTGCAACTTCCTGAGGTGACCTGGCATGATTTACCGGATTGATCATCGACATAAGTTCCCATGCGCGTTTTCTATCTCCAAGTTTGGCAAAAGCCATCGCGGCCCAGATCGCTGCATGAGTGTATTGACCGCCGTTCTCGCGAACTCCGGGAACATAGCCCTTGATATATCCGGGATCAAGATCGGATGAATCGAATGGCGGATCCAGGAGCTGTATCAATGAACAATCTCTTCGGACAAGACGCTTATCTAAAGATTCCATAGAAGTACGGGACCTCCCAGGATCACCTGCACCTGATAAAACCGACCAGCTCTGAGCAATTGAATCGATCTGGCACTCTTTATTATCTGCAGATCCAAGAGGGGTGCCATTATCAAAATATGCTCTTCTGTACCATTCGCCGTCCCATCCATTGAGTTCTATCTGACCTTTAAGCTTAGCCGCTTCTTTTTTACAGTATTCAGCAAATGATTGATCATCTTTCATAAGCGCAATTGCGGAGAATTCAATCAGCACTTCATAATAAAAGAAACCAAGCCATATGCTCTCCCCCTTGCCCTCTCCGCCGACAATATTCATACCGTCATTCCAGTCCCCTGCACCGATAAGCGGGAGACCGTGTTCTCCGTAGTTTTCACCTCTTAGAATTGCACGGACACAGTGTTCATAAATACTGCCGGTCTGATTTGAACGGATTGGAAGATCATAATATGATTCTTCATCGGAATTTACCTTACGGCCTTCGACAAAAGCTACAGGTTCATCAAGTATTCCGGTATCACCTGTGGTTAAGACATAACGGTTCGTTACCAGCGGAAGCCATAGGAAATCATCAGAACAATGCGTCCTGACACCTCTGTTTGATGGAGGGTGCCACCAGTGCTGGACGTCGCCATCGGTAAACTGATGAGCTGCACATAAAAGAATATGAGCGCGGGCAATGGACGGTTCCGCATGAATTAAAGCCATACTATCCTGAAGCTGATCTCTGAAACCGAAAGCTCCCCCTGACTGGTAAAATCCGCTGCGGGCCCACATGCGGCATGCAAGTGTCTGATACAAAAGCCAGCCGTTTGCCATAATATTCAGTGACTGGTCAGGCGTTTCAACCTGTACGGTTCCAAGTGAATGACTCCAGTATTGCCAGACCGATTCGAGAACATCTTTGGCCGCATAGGATCCACGGAATCTACGGACAAGCACACCGGCATCATCGGCATCACGTCCAAGACCGAGTTTAAATATAATTTCCCGTTCTTCTCCTGCAGCAAGATCAAAAGGAACCTGTATCGCGGCACAGGGATCAAGTGCGGCGCCTGTTCTGCCGGAAAGACTTACTCTTCTCATGGCAGCGGGATTCCTGAGAGTACCATTGCGCCCGATAAACTCAACACGGTCACCACTGACGGTCTTTACGTCATCATCCGTATCAAAAAAAGCCACCCGTCCAGCAAAGTCCATACTGTAGCCATTACGGGCAAAAATAGCACCGCTTTCAGAATCAAGCTCGGTTACAACATGCATTGCAGTCTTAGGCCGCAAATCTCCCAGCACAAGTTCCGCATAACCTGTAACCGACATCTGTCGTGGCCGGTCTGATATATTTTTTATTTTTATTACTGTAAATTTAACGCTAGCATCCAGCGCTACGTAAATCCATGTCTCGGACCTGATCCCGCGTTCGGTATGTTCGAAAACACTGTATCCGAAGCCGTGTCTGGTCAGGTATGGAGTTGAACCGCGTGCCGGAAGAGGCATTGGAGACCAATAGTGGCCCCTCTCTTCATCACGAATGTAAAAAGCTTCACCGCTGTTATCACTTACAGGATCGTTATACCAGGGGGTTAAACGGAACTCATGGGCGTTTTCACCCCATGTATAAGAATGACCGCTTTCAGAGATGACTGTACCGAAGTGAGCATTTGCGATTACGTTTACCCATGGCGCCGGTGTAACCTTCCCTTGAGCAGTAGTTACAATATACTCTCTTCCGTCAGGGGTGAATCCGCCGTATCCGTTATAAAATACAAGATCGTCACGAATTGTTTCAACCTGAACAACTGGTATTTCTGAAGTAATACCTCTCACAGGTGTAAGCTGAAGAACATTCTTTCTTGTGCTGGCGCGGCGGTTTATCTGATCTGCCAGCTTCCCTCTGCTGTCGCTTAAAATTGCCCTTGCAGTGGTTTGAATAAGTATACGGTCCTCTTCAGATATCTGATCCGATGATCGGACAAAAACTCCCCCCGGATGACCGGTCATATTAATCTCCTCGCCCGTCGCAAGAAGACCGACAATCATATCGTGTAAAACCTGGCGGTAGCCGGCATGGTCTTCATTCCAGATTACAAGATCTACAACCAGACCCTTTATCCGCCAGTAATTATGAGCCTGTACAAGCTGACGTGCCAGATTGATATTTACCGGATCATGAATTTTAAGCAGAATAATCGGGACATCACCTGAAATAGAATAACCCCACAGTCCCGATTGCCCCCGCTGATTTCTTGCAATGATTCCCGGATCGGCCCTCATTGAAGAGTTTGCAAAGATTATTGAACCTGCAAGATGACTGTAAAGCTGCGCGTCTGCTTCCGTTGCATTAAGCTGCCTTAGAACCACCTGGCTATGTGTCCATGCAAGGTCAAAAACCCGGTCTGCGAGACGCTGGTCCTGATATTTCATAATGAGATTTAATGCGTCCTGACGTGTCTCACCGATACCTGAAACTATATCTATCGTGATTGATTCTTCAGGTTCAAGAAAAATACGGTACCGGATAGCCGCAATAGGATCAAGCACTGAACCTTCACTCCCCGAAAGCGGGCCTTTATCTGTCATAGCTGCAGGAGAAACCGCGGTATTCCATCGTCCAATAAACCGGGATCTGTCAGTCTCATAAGATATCTCTAAAGGATTTACTCCATGAGCTGTCATCTGATGAAAAAACCATGGCGTTTTTTCAGAAAGAGAGCGTGGCCGGCGGTGACACAGGATTGCATGCATGTCTTTGTTAATTTCAGTTTTGACAAAAAGTTTCCCGAATGCCGGATGCATGACATCTGCAGCATGGGTTCCCAGAACCACTTCCGCATAACTTGTTATATCAATTTCCCTGCGGATTCTTGAACGATTTACAAGCCTTGTCCTGCGCAGTTCAATATCATCTTCAGGAGAAACAACAATTGAAGTATGAGAATCTATATTATTGTCACTTCTGCGGAATTCCGCCCGGCCTTCAGAAAAAATTACTTCATAATATTTCGGCTGTTTCAGTGTAGGCTGATAAGTAGTCGACCAGAATTCACCATTTGCCGAATCCCTTATGTAGCAGAATGAACCCCAGTTATCGCAGGTCCCGTCTTCACGCCATCGCGTCACTGCTATATCTTTCCAGTGACTATAACCCCCCCCGGAGTTTGTAACCATTACTTTATATCTGCCATTTGACAGCAGTTGAACTTCGGGAAAAGGTGCATCCGTCCCATTTAATATCCGTACCGGAATGTCTATCTCTGTGGAATTCTGACGTATTTCAGGAATCTCCGAAGTATGAGAATAAAAAGCCGTAGCTTTTGGAATTTTTTCCTGAAGAAGTAATGCAGCCGCCATAAACTGTTGTTCAGCACTGAATCTTCTCTGCATGGGACGATCATGGAGCAGGTATGAAAGTGCGAGGAGCGTCATACCCTGGTGATGTGCCATAAAAGATCTTATTACAGCTTTTGTTTCACCATGGGGGAGTCTTGAAGCTGTATAATCAATCGCTTCATATAAACCATATCTGCCGGAAAAGCCTTCAGATGCAAGATGCTGCAGATTGGCACATGCTTCCTCCGGCGATACCATTAATGCAAGTGCTGAAGCATAAGGCGCGATTACCAGATCATTTACCAAACCTCTCTTGAGGCCCAGTCCGGGGACACCGAATGCCTGGTACTGATAATTCTGATTTGCATCGGTGAGATAATAACCCGATTCCGATATTCCCCATGGTACACCAAGCTGACTTCCGTATTCAATCTGTCTGTCAACGGCAGCATTATAGGTCTGGTCAAGCAGTGACGATTCAAATGCCGGCATTACAAGAAGCGGCATGAGATATTCAAACATTGAACCGCTCCATGACATTAAAACAGGTTTTCCTCCGGCCATTGTAAGCTGCCGGCCAAGGGCAAACCAGTTTTCCTGCGGGAGCTGACCCTGTGCAATAACTACAAAACTGCACAAACGTGCTTCCGATGCCAGCAGATCATAGTAACTCGAATCTCTCCGGCGGTCATTAATGTCGGCAATTCTCTCCGCGGCAAGATCAGCTGCGCTTTTAATCATCTTCATTATATCTTCAATTTCAGAGGAACCAATAGATTCTATATCTGAACTTTTATTATCTTCCTGAATAAAAACAATTTCTGTTTTTCGAAGTACTACCTGACGGAGTGTGGGGATTTCATCTAAATTATGCAATCGGGAGATTTTATCCGATGATCCGGCCCATGGTGTATAAATAGTCAACTCATAGAGTATTGCCTGAATCTGACGTACAAGTGCCTGTGCCCACCAGATTACCTGGTCATCGTAACCGGTCTTTACTAAGTCTGAAAACTCTAATGCTGAAGCAGCAAAACGATTGTAACATGCCCAGACTGAACTGAGTGTTTCGGGATAATTTTTATATGCTGTTTCTATATCGGTTTTCAGATTCAAAATTTGTACCGGCGATGGAGTTCCTGTTTTTTCAGCAAGTACATTAACTGTATCAAGAATACCATTTAACAATCCCGGCTGAATTATTTTATTGTCCGGAAGTTCAAGCAGTCCCGAACGCAATGTAAGCAGATATGCCGCGAGATTTCCGCTGTCAACAGTGGAGATATAACGCGGTTCAAGAGGTTCCAGTGATACGGTATCGTACCAGTTATAGAAGTGGCCATGGTAACGATCAAGCTTATCCAGTGTATGAAGCGTATGAGATGTACGTTTAATACTTTCACCAGCAGTGATATACCCGAAATCGTACGCAGTGAGATTTGCCAGAAGAGCAAATCCAATGTTTGTCGGTGACGTCCGGTGAGCTATAACTTCTGCCGGAATTTCCTGATAGTTATCCGGCGGCAGCCAGTTATCTTCCGGACCGACAAAGGTTTCAAAGAAAGCCCAGATTTTCCTCGAAAGAGTTAAAAGAAATTCTCTCTGTTCTTCAGATATTTCTGCTCTTTTATGTATGAATGGACGGCTTAGCCACCATACAATCAGAGGAGATAAAAGCCATAGCGCCAGTATCGGCCATATAAGAAAAAGTACATCGGGTCTATAAAAATAGAGATAACTTCCGGCAGAACCGGTTATTAATACTGTTATTTTCATTGTCTTATATGAATCGGCAATACTTGAATTTGTACCGCCACTGGAGCTATCAGCGGTATTCCATTCAAGCAGATTTTTACGAGTGATTAACATTCTCCAGAGAGTGCAAACAATTGCATTGAGACTGTAAGACGCTTCGTAAGGCATGCAGATGAATAAGAAAAATGATTCAGAAAATCTTCTTCCCGCTGCGTTCACAACTTCAAGCATATGCTGACGCCAGAGAAGATCATCCGGTTTCTTAACCGCATTTATTAAAGAACTTAAAACCGAAGGTATAAAAATAATTCCAATTACGGTTAGGGTCCAGAACCA
>PGXT01000246.1 GCA_002839285.1 Spirochaetae bacterium HGW-Spirochaetae-5
AACCGAATCCAGAAACATCATAAAAGCTCCGACATCATTTGTCAGCGGGCACTGGAGAAAGGCGTCACCTGCGAAAATTATCAGACCTATTCTATCTCCATCAAGTGACCCTGCAATAACCCGCAGTGCACTCTTCGCCTTTTCAAGTCTTGAAGGATCAACATCTTTAGCAAGCATACTCCGGCTTACATCGAGGGCAATAAGAACATCTGTCCCTTCATTGGAAGTCTCTTTAACTCTCTCCCCCCAGCCCGGGCCAAGAAGAACCAGAGCAGAAACAATAACAGCAAGTAGTATAATAATCTCTTTGATTAAAATCCGCGAATAGAGACCGTCAACAATTCTCTTTGCGGCATTACTGTCACCCATTGCAGTCCGGACAGCCATCCTCCGCCAGATTGAATAAAAAATATGAAAGGCAATTATCACAGCAGCGGCGATAAATATATATGCTATATAATCATAATTAATAAAAGATATCATGGCAGTTTCCTGTAAAAAAGAGATCTCAGCAGCACTTCAATAAAGAAGAGAGAGATTCCGGTAATCAGTATCCACCCCGACCTGTCGTCAAACTCGTGATAGACCTTCAGGTCAACTTCAGACTTCTCCAGTTTATCAATCTGTTCCATACTTGAGCTGAACAGGCCTGTAGAATCGGCACGGAAATAAACGGATAAGGGACATTACCATCCATACCAATCCCCACGGTATAAACTTTGATATTTAAACCGGCGCAGGTCTTGGCCGCGGTTTCAGGGTCTATCTCTCCGCGGTTATTCATTCCGTCGGTAATAAGAAGAATCATCTTCCCCTTAGCTTTACTCTCCATCATCCTCGACGCGGAGAGTGCAATTGCATCACCAATAGCAGTACCGTCTTCATTAACACTGTCAAAATCTAGTTCAGTAATTATCTCTTTTATAATTTCATGATCGGAAGTCAGCGGCGACTGAAGGTAGGCGTCACCGGCAAATACAACAAGCCCTATGCGGTCATTCTGCCGTTTACTGACAAAATCAGACACGACCTTCTTCGCCACAGTAAGCCTGTTGTCGGGCTGAAAATCCTCCCCCCTCATTGAGCCGGAGAGATCAAGCGCCACAACAATATCTATCCCCTGATTTTTAATGCTTGTATAAGAAATCTTTTTACCCGGTCCGGCAAGAGCCAGTATCAGCATAAAAATTGAGATGAACCGTAAATAACCTATATATGGATAAGTCTTTGTTTTCAAACTCTCCCGCTTTTTAAAAAGATCCGATGAAGACACGGCTATTGCCGAACTTCGCTTACCCGCTCCTCTGAAGATATAAAAATAGAGATAAACAGATAACGGCACCAGCAGAAGCAGAAAGAGAGGATATTTAAATCCGAACTGTTCCATTCTCACCCCCTGATGCTGAAACTACCGGACTTACATCTGTTCCGGAAATTCTTTTCGCCACAGAAATTGTAGCATCAAGATTATTAAGCAGAAGTTCCGGCGATGGAGTAAACTCTGCAAATTTAGAAAAATCCCATAGACGCATATTGCTGATAATCTCCTCTCCGCAAATTGCATACAGGTCAGAGGGCATATACTTCTTTATCCTCTTCGCGATCTCGTCCGTTGTCATCTCCGCCGCATCAAACTTCAGCATTGCTGAAAGATACCGTCTGAAAATAATTGATATATCAAAGACATACTCATTGATCCTGCCATGAGAAATTAATTCTCTCAGTTTTAAGGCAGAATAGTTTTTCTTCTCTTCTTTATATAACGGTATAATAATATCCCTGCCGCTGCGGCGAGCAGTAAAGCGAGAATAATCCATATAACTCTGGTATAGTTTCCGGAAAGGGAGACAGGTGGTTCAATATCTTCCAGAGTCCCCTCTTTATTTAACTCTTCAATTACTACTTCAGGAATTTTATACCCGATGGTAACTCCATCACTCCCGGCAATTTTCACCTCCGGCAATGCGTAGGTACCGGTCCTGTAATAACTGAGGTGAATTTTTATATTAATCTTTTTAATTCCATCAACTTCGGACTCGTCGCGGAGAGCATTATTTATTATATATAACGGTACAAACTCTTCAGATGATTTTTCATCTCCAGCTGAATCTTTCTTTCTGTTTTTTTCATCGATCTTTTTATCGTTTTTTTTATCGGGATATACAACTCTTTTTTCCGGGAGAGTGATTTTAAGAGATGCCGGATCGATCCCCGAAATAGTGATGGTGTATGTCAGAGGCTGACCCACTGTCCCCTTTTCCGGCACAACAGATGCATCAAGAGAGACTTCTGCCGCATAAGTCATAACAGACAAAGATACAAACATGGCAAGAGTAATCAGCATCAGAATCAATTTATTTGTAAACATGCTGATATGACCCGCAGAAGTATACATCATGTTTGCCGGCCGGAAGATATGTTTATTTCTTTTCATAATAGCGGAACATCACCCTGCTTTAATTCTTTTGGAGAAAAATTTCAAGATTGGAATTTCAATCTGCTCATCGGTTCTAAGTTTAATCGAATCGAATTCACCGGTTTCCGGAAGTTTCAGTTTAACCGGTATAGACTCGGAAAGAAATGTTCTCCCTGTCTCAAGGTCGAGATACTCCGTAAGTCCAAACAGATTCATGCCGTATTCAACAGGGTCATAAACCTGCACAGGTATAACATCATGTTTTTTTGACATGAGCCGGAGACGGAGAAGATAATCCTTTTCGGCATCGATAAAATCTGAAATGACAAAAACAACACTCCGCTTTTTTAGAACACGCTGCATAAAATCAGCAGCAGCTGATATGTCAGTACCTCTGCTCTCCGGCCTGCACTTTATAACTTCATCAAGTACTTTAAGAACATACTTTCTCCCTTTACCGGGACGTATAAATTTTTCAACTTTATCTGAAAAGAGTATTACCGAAACTCTGTCGTTATTCATGTTTGCAAGATAAAGCATCATTGTCAGAAATTCAAGAATCACCTCTCCCTTTTTCCGTGAAACACCGAAGTCTGTCGAACCTGAGAGATCCACCATAAAGACAACAGACAACTCCCTTTCTTCTATGTACTCCTTAATAAAAAGATGATTCATCCTTGCCGAGACATTCCAGTCGATACGGCGGATATCATCACCGGGAATATACTCCCTCACCGCATCGAATGATAAACCGTAACCCCGGAATGCCGACCTGTACTCGCCTGAAAACGTAGTATTGATTTTCTTCCCGGTTTCAAGCCTTATCTTTTTTAAAAGAGCAGCTTCTTTCGAGTCCAATCAGGGGACCTCCACCGAATCAAATACCATTTTCACAATATCATCGGCACTCTTTCCGTCAGCTTCAGCTTCGTATGAAAGAATAATTCTATGTCTCAGCACATCGGCACCAATCTCTTTAATATCATCGGGAGTTACAAACCCTCGCCCGCGCATAAATGCTATGCATCTTGCAGCCTTCATAAGCGAGATGGAAGCTCTGGGACTCGCTCCGAAATCAATATACTTCTTCACCTCTTTCCGCGAGGGATTTCTTGTTTCATGAACCACAGATACAATGTATTTCAAAAGCTTATCGTTGATGTAGATGCTCTCAACAAGCTCATGCTTTGCCTTCACTTCAGCAGGAGTAACAATTTTCTGAATCTTATCGGCGCTGATATCCTTAAATCTTTTCAGTATCTCAATCTCTTCATCATGCGAGGGATATTCAACCAGCACCTTCATGAAAAATCTGTCAAGCTGCGCCTCCGGCAGAGGATACGTCCCCTCCTGCTCAATTGGATTTTCCGTGGCAAGCACCATAAACGGATCGGGAAGAGCAAAAGTAGTACTCCCTATTGTAACATGCTTCTCCTCCATGGCCTGAAGAAGAGCAGACTGAACCTTCGCAGGAGCCCTGTTGATCTCATCAGCCAGAAGAATATTTGTAAAGAGCGGGCCCTTTCTTGTAAAAAAATCGAGATCTTTCGGATTATAAATTTGTGTACCCGTAAGGTCTGCAGGGAGCAGATCAGGAGTAAACTGAATTCTCATAAAATCTGTATCAACAGCCCGGGCAAAAGCTTTAACGGCAAGAGTCTTCGCCAGGCCCGGAAGCCCTTCAAGAAGAATATGCCCCCCCACCATAAAGGATATTATAATCCTTTCGATAAGATTTTCCTGCCCTACAATTGTCGACGAAATCTCTTTTTTAATATCATCAACAAAACCGTTTTCACTTTTGACTCTCTGCGTTTTCAGAACTATTACCGGATGCACCCAAACTTAGTGTCAATAAGTTATGCAACAAATGCCCAGCCCCCTAAATCCCCCGGAGGGGGACTTCAAAAAAAATCTCAAACTTGAACTTAACTCATTTTTTACATAATTTTTTCAAAACACTGTCTTTTAAGTCCCCCTCCGGGGGATTTAGGGGGCCGCATGTATAGTTCAGGGATTCCCAAATCTCATTAACTTAATGCCATTGCCCCGGAGGCTTTCAGATGATGTTATAATAGTTTTTTTAATTATTTCAAATAATGAACATCAAGTGATTATAACATTTTCTGTGATAAAACTTCCCCGCTCTTGTTACATCAAATGATAAAAAAAATTATCTGCTCACCGGCAGTGAAAGTATGCTCAACGGATCGACATGAACACCCCTTATACTCAAAGCCAGGTGAAGATGCGGACCCGTAACCATACCGGTAGCACCCACTCCG
>PGXT01000063.1 GCA_002839285.1 Spirochaetae bacterium HGW-Spirochaetae-5
CTACTTAATCGGAATGAATCCGGCTTCACCAACTATTTTCTGGCCGTCTTTGCTTAGAAGATAATTAACAAATGCTTTTGCATCTGCTGAGTAGTTATTCTGGTCTACATACATGTATAGTTTTCTTGAAACCGGGTATTTACCCGACTTACCGTTTTTAAGAGTGGCTTTTATACTATTCACATCTGTAACTTTTATAGAACTGTCAACGTATCCGAATCCTACGTATCCAATCGCTTTTTTATTGTTAGCTACAGTGTTTATAACCGCACCGCTGGAAGCCTGCATAAGAGAAGTCTTAGACGGGTCAGTTTTCTTAAGAACAGCCTCGAGCCAGTACTCATATGTGCCTGAACTGGAATCTCTGGATACTACAACAATGTTCATGTCCTCTCCGCCAACCTGTTTCCAGTTGGTGATAGTTCCTTCAAAAATACCTTTCAGCTGTTCCATTGTAAGATTCTTTACCTTGTTAGATGGATGTACTATCGGTACTATCATGTCAATTGCAAAGGCTATCTCTTTAATCTTTCTGTTAGCAGCTTTAGCTTTCTCTAACTCTTCTTTTTTCATCTCTCTTGATGAATTACATATGTCGGTTGTTCCATCAATTATTGCTTTAACTCCGTTTCCTGAACCGCTGCCGTCTACTGATATTGAAATTTCCGGTTTGATAAGTTTAAAAGCTTCAATAGCTTTCATAGTTATCGGTAGATTTGTTGTTGAACCTTTGATTGAAACTCTCCCCTTCTCTGCAGCAACTCCGCTTATCATTGATGCTGCAACCGCTGCTATCGCTAAAAGCGATACGATACTTTTCTTAAAAGACATTATTTTCTTTCCTCCTGGAAATTTTATTTCGAATTCAATACATAATTTTCGTGAAATGTTTTAAATTGGAATAAAACTGTTTTATGAAACCATGGAAGCTAAACCCTCTTTATCAAAGAGTGCGGCCGATAGCGATGGGCTGTGGTTCGACAGGCTCACCAACTGATGCCGAAGTAGCCGGGAGATTTTCTGGTATTATATTGAGAACTATTTAATGGACATCTATCCGGTCACAGCTTCAGCATCAGTTTATGAATAGATACATCTAAAAGAAGTGCAATCAGCACATTCTAATGAGGATTATTTAACAGAAATTTGATATAATGCTTATATTTTCTTAACATTATTCATGTTTATTCTCATCAGATATATTAGTTTTAATAATAAACTGATATTCAGAAAGAAGGAGAATATATGAATTATAAAGAGTCATTCTTTGAAAGAATAAACAGGGAGATGTCGGTATTCAACTACGAGCAGTCTCTGAGATTTCCGAAAGATGAAACTATTACAATAGATCTGCACTGTCACGATAAGAACAGCAGTGAGCCCGATGAGATAGTAGGGAGATTGCTGAACATTCCTGAAACATGGCTTCCATCGGAAGATCTTCTCGGAACTTTAAAGAAGCATAATTGCGATACATTTACAATTACAAATCACAATAACGCCAGGTCCTGCTACGAAATGCAGGATAAGGGTTATGATATACTCAGTGCCGCGGAGTTCAGCTGTACGGTTCCCGATTACAACGGAAAGATTCATGTGCTTGCTTACGGGTTTACTCCTGCACAGGAGGAGAAACTTTTAAAATTCAGGCATGACGTTTATAAATTTCAGAGTTTCGCTCTTGAAAATAATCTCCCCACAATATGGGCGCACCCGCTCTATCATTATCAGGAGAACGCGCAGCTTCCAATGGAGTTTTTTGATAAGATGTCTCTGGTTTTCGAAAGATTTGAAGTTATAAACGGGCAGAGGGACACATGGCAGAACCTTCTCGTTAAGAAGTGGGTCGAATCCATGGGGATTAACACACTGGAGAAGTACGAAAAAAAATTCGGCATCAAGGCATCTGATTACTGCCGCAACCCGTACCGGAAAGGGATGTTCGGCGGGTCGGACTCGCACATGGGGATCTTTGCCGGTCTTACAGGTACAAGACTTTATGTGAGGGATCTTAAGGATAAACTTAAAACAAACAGCAGAAGTTCTCTGGCTCATGCAGCTCTACTCGATGGAGACTCCGCACCCTTCGGAGGATACAATAACACTGAAAAGATGACCGTATCCTTTCTTGACTACTTCTGCCAGATTGTAATGAATATGAAAGATCCAGGGCTTCTCCGTCTCCTCCTTCATAAGGGGGATGTTCAGGACAAACTTCTTTCATTTATGCTTATCAACGGATTTTCAGAACTGCAGAGGCATAAACTCACAGTAAATTTTCTTACTCTCTTCCATCAGTGTTTGAAGGGGGAGGCTCCCGGTTTTGCAAAAAAGCTTATGGTGACAAAGGATTATAAAGATATATTTACAGAGGCAGCTTCAATGGCTGATGTGCGGAAAAAGAATCCTGAAAAAATGGCCGAGTCTTTTGATAAATCAATCGAAGAGATTCACCGGACTCTTTTTAATCTGATGTTCAGCCGGCTGGATACAAAACTTAAAGGGATTAATCTGAAAGGTGACGATGCGCTGAAGAGTGCCGAGGATTTTATCAGTACTCTGGAACTTCCGGGACATATAAGAAAAATGTTTGAGGGTAAGAGTAAAAACGGGAAAAACGGAATATCCAGTATAAATGCACCGGAGCTGCTTGACGGGCTTACATTCCCGTTTCTTGCTTCATCAGTTATATCCGCAGCAAACTATGCCTCAAGCAGGGTGATGTATAAGTCCCGGGGAATGCTCAATGAATTCTCGGAGAAGCTTGATGATCTCAGGTTTCCGAAGAAGATGCTCTGGCTCTCAGATACCTTTGAGGACGGGAACGGAGTTTCCATGTCACTTCGTCATATGCTGGACGAGATTAAGGAGAGAAATCTCCCCATCGATATTCTGGTGTGCAGCGATACTGTTAAGCCGGAGGATCACCTTATCGTTGTCAAACCCGCTGCAGTATTCACTCCGCCATTCTACAAGGATCAGCCGATAAGAGTACCGAATATAATGGATGTGCATAAACAATTCCGCGAGGGTGAGTATGACAGGATTCTCTGTTCAACTGAAGGCCCCATGGGACTTGTTTCGATATATCTGAAGAGGGCATACTCTGTGCCGGCATATTTCTTTGTTCATACAGACTGGATAACATTCGCCAGGTCCGCTCTGAACTTTTCCGATCCGGCGATGAACAGGCTGAGACGTATACTCCGTGGATTCTACAGATCCTATGACGGTGTTCTGGTTTTAAATAAGGAGCAGAAAAAATGGTTCAGCGGTCCCGATATGGAGTTCAAAAAAACAGAGGTGAAGCTCACCTCTCACTGGGTGGATGAGAAGTTCAAAAAGAGTGCGGCAACAAAAAAGGAGATGTTCGGAATAAGCAATGACAGGAATGTCCTGCTCTATGTAGGACGGATAAGCGACGAGAAGGGTGTAAATGAACTTCCATTTATATACAGCCGTGTTAAGGAGGAGTTCCCCGACATTCAGATTGTAATTGCAGGTAAAGATCCTGAAGAGGATAAACTTAAAGCACTGATGCCTGATGCGAAGTTTCTGGGATGGGTGGACCATAACGCTCTTCCCGATATATATTCAGCGGCGGATATGCTTATTCTCCCATCAAGGTTCGATACATTCGGAAATGTAATAGTTGAAGCCTTCAGCTGCGGATGTCCCGTTGTTTCATATAACACAAAGGGACCGCGTGATATAATAGAGAATGAGAAATCGGGATACCTTGTTAATACAAAAGAGAAGATGGCCGAGGCTGTAATCTCGCACTTTAAGAAAGAGAAGAACATCGCCGCGATGAAGGCCGGTGCTTTAAACCGGGCGAAGGATTTTACAGCTGACAGCATAATCGGCAAGCTTCTTAAAGATACGGGCCTGGCTTAAGATGAAGAGCAACACTCCCTGGTGGAAGAGCGGAGTAGTTTATCAGATATATCCCCGGAGCTTTTACGACAGCAACGATGACGGCATAGGCGATATAAAAGGGATTACCGCAAAGCTCGAATACCTTTCGTGGCTGGGGATTGATGCAATATGGCTCTCTCCGGTGAATACCTCACCCATGTATGACTTCGGCTACGATATCTCCGATTATTATGATGTAGATGATTGTTACGGCACACTTGATGATTTCATGGAACTGATCGATCAGGCTCATAAACTCGGAATAAAAATTATTATGGATCTCGTTGTCAATCACACCTCACACATGCACAAATGGTTTATTGAATCACGCTCCTCAAAAGATAACCGCCGGCGCGACTGGTATATCTGGCATGAGGGTAAAGACGGAAAAGTCCCGAATAACTGGAAATCCGCTTTCGGCGGCAGCGCCTGGGAGTTCGATCCGCATACAGGTGAATATTATCTCCACTCATTTTTAAAAGAGCAGCCGGACCTCAACTGGCGGAACCCCGATATGAGAAAGTCCATTTATAAAATGATGAGGTTCTGGCTCGACATGGGTGTTGACGGTTTCCGTCTTGATGTTGTAAACTGGTTTGTAAAGGATAAAAAGTTCAGAAACAACCCATTCACTATTAAACCCTTTGACCCTGAAAAACATAAGTACGATAGAAACAGGCCGGAAGTTCATGACTACATCCGGGAACTCCGCAGTGTTGTAGATGAATATGAGAACAGGATGACCGTCGGTGAAGTATTTACTCTCCCCCCTGGAAGCCCTGTTCTTGCCGCATCGTTTCTCGGTAACGATAATGATGAACTCCATCTTACTTTTGATTTTTCAATAATGTACAGACTCTGGAGCGCCCGCCGATTTTATAACTGCATAAAGAAATGGTATAAAGCTATTCCTGAAGGGGGATGGCCATGTAATGTTCTTTCGAACCACGATCAGCCCAGGAGCCGCAGCCGGTTTATGGGGGGAGCCGACTCCGAAAACAGAGCGCGGGTTGCGGCGGTATTTCTGCTTACCATTAAGGGGACACCTTTTTTATACTACGGTGAAGAAATTGGAATGAAGAACGCTCGTTTAAGCCGTGGAGATATAGTCGACCCTCTAGGGAGGCGGTACTGGCCTGTTTACAGAGGGAGAGACTGTTCGCGAACACCTATGTTGTGGAACAGCCGGAGTAACGCGGGATTTTCCACAGTGAGACCCTGGCTCCCCGTTGACAGCAGCTATAAAAATATCAATGTAAGAGCCCAGATGAATGACCGGTATTCGATGCTCAATTTATACAGAAATGTTCTCCATCTGCGGCGGAAGCATAAAGCATTGAGTGAGGGGGAGATTTTTCCTGTTATGAAAGGGATTAATGGGGTGCTGGCATACATGCGCGTTCAGGGCGATGAGAAATTTTTTATAGCCCTTAACTTTACTTCAAAGACAAAGAGAGTGAGCGAAGATGAGAGAGGTCAGTGGAGAGTTATGTTTTCTACTCATAGAACAAAGTATGAACACTTTACTTCACTGGATATGACTCTCGCGCCCTATGAAGCGATGATTGTCATGCGGATCGGGGACTTATAATTACTTATACTTAATCATCAGTAACGACATGTCATCACTCTGAGCCTGTCCGAACCTCCATGTTTTGAGCTCTTCATACAGAATGTCTTTTATCTGTTTAAGTTCATTGTTTCTGTATTTCATTGCAATTGAAAGAACCCTCTGTTCTGTGAACATTTCGTTCCCGTTATTGCACTGTTCAGGGAATCCATCGGAGTATGATATTAAAAAGTCCCCGCTGCCGAGTACTGTTTCAGAAATAACCGGTTTAATATCATTCTGTATCCCCAGTGGGAAATTCTCCTTATGATTTCCGAAACTCCGGGCTTTCCCGTCACGAAGCATATAGATCATGGAGTGGCCCATGTCGTAAATCGCAGTTTCACCTGTCGATTCATCTATCTCTATAAAAACACCTGTAAGAAAAATCTCCCCTTCGAATAATCCGTAAATGTATGAATTAATTTTCTGTATAAGAGTGCTTATACCTTTACTGAAGTCATAGGCCGCGTACATACTGCTCACTGCAACTGAGATCAGTCCCGCGTTTAAACCCTTCCCTGAAACATCACACAGAGAAATAAAAAGTCTGTTTTCGCCTATCCTTCTGATGTACTGGAAGTCTCCGCCGGTTTTACCCGCCATCTCTGCTGAGCCAGAAACAGAGATTTTATCCGTGGAAATATTTATTTCATCTTTTACAATAGCAGAGTGGACCCTTTGCGCAGCCTTGAGCTCACGTGTCATCATATCCGAAAGAAAGAGAACAAGATCGAAGGATGATATTACACCTTTGAAATTGTTCTCAGCATCAACAAGAAGAAAAAAGTTATTCTCTGCGGACTTTAGGGTTTCAGAAATATCGTCTATTACCGAAAATGTATTTCTCTTGTAGTATATCATATCAACAGATTTAATTATCTCGCTGATCTGTCTGTTCATGTAGATCTCTCTCCCGAACTTCTGTCCAATGAGAGCAAAGAGATCGCTTCTGACTATAATACCTATGGCCCGGCCTGAAGAGTCGGTTACTCCAAGGGCCTGAAGATTATTGCTGCTGTTAAATATTGCGGCAATATTATTTACTGTGTTTTCACATGTTTTCATCTGCTTCCCGGCCTCTGTTTTTATTTATATGTTTTACAAGGAGAACCTGGTTCCCCTTTGAATTGTATTTTACTTCATCAAATATGCTTTTAACCATGCTTATCCCCCGCCCGTGAGCCAGCATCAGTTCCGCCGGGTCATCGCTGAGTCCTGATAAAAATTTTCTGTGATTGAATCCCTTCCCCTGATCAGTTACCTTGTAAATTGCCTTTGATGCGGATATGAGATATTCAATCCGTACTCTCTTATCTCTATGGTCCGGGTTAGACTGTCTTTCGTTAATAAACTCAAAATAACGGTCATTCAATATAGCCTCTGTCTTCTCTTCAAATGAAATGTTCAGGTTCCCATGTTCAATGGAATTTATAATAATCTCTCTTAATCCTATGCGGATTGACGTGATATCAGATTTATCCATATACTTCTGGAGGTTGTCTGTTATACGGTGAGATATGTCATCGGCAGTAAAGAGAAGATTTTTGATCAGGTATTCGCACTTTTCGCTGATGAAAAATTCCGAGAATCTGTCGTCGGAAATTTTAACAGCTTTACCTATGATTTCACGGAGCCCTTCTATCTCGATAAACTCAAGTGTGATTTTAAATTCAACAGGCTCAATCAGGTTGGGAGTCTTTATCTGGGCGTTGAATCTTACCGGAGTGCTGCTCTTTTTAGACTCCTCCAGTTTTTCGGTAATAATTTTCCGGAGTATTGTAGCGTCTGTAAGTTCATCGTATATCAGGTCTGTGAGAGTATATTTTGTAACTGCTTCAGGACTTATCTTAAACTCGGCTTTGATCGCGTCATTAGCAGTTTTAAATCTCCAGTTTTCATCAAGGGTAAAAATTATCTCTTTTGTTCCTTCAACTATATGCCGGTATTTTTTTTCAGAAACAGTAAGGAGCACATTTTTTTCCTCAAGTTCATTTTTGGAAATTACAAGTTTTTCACCGGTGATTTTCTTCCGATTTTTCTTCCATAATAAATCAGCAGGGTAATGAGTGTGATAGAAGAAACCACTGCAAGAATCATATAAATGCCTATTATATAGGAAATACGGCTGCTCCCCTCTGATTCGATTCTTTCTGCGATAGTGTTAAGCGAGTTTAGAAGTTCATCCTCCTTCCCTTTGGTGAGTATGACTTTTTCACGGACATTGCTGAATTTTTTATCACCCATATCTACAATGTGGCTGATAAATTCCGATGTTATTTTTTTGTGAGTATCTCTGAGTTTTTCCAGATCACCGTATATCTCCTCTTTTCCGGAATTCTCGAGTTTAAGGTTGAATAGAATATTCTCCACCTTCATCGCCTTCCATGAAAACTCATGATAGTTTATCTGGTAGTCGGAATAATTTTCCCCTGATATAAGGATATTCTCCCAGGCGAGAATCTGTTCATGAAGCGCCACCTGTGCGCTCCGTGCAAGATTAATGCCCATAAGATTTTTAGTCAGATCCTTTGACATCATTGAAATTGAATAAATACCGAACATTGAATTAAGCATAAATATAATAAAGAATGCCGAAAGTCCCCCGCTTATAAGGATGTACGATTCATTTTTTGAATCACTGAAATATTTTTTTAAAAAAGTTAAGGGCTTTAAACTTGCCATTCTGTATCTCCGGGGAATTCATATTCAATAAAAGAGAACATGATAAAGATTCAGATTTAATAAGATTATTGTTTAAAAAGTATTAAGAATTCAATATTCTATCATTTAATGTTCCCCTCGATACATTTCTCGTTACACGGTTACTGAGAGGCCAAACGCCGTACCGAAGTGCGAAACACTCGGGGAACGTCTTATTCTGAAGGTATGCGCTCCCCGAGCGGTGCATCGGCTTGTCGAGAAGTCTAAACCCTTTTATCAAACTGACTTGTACCCACATCTCAACAGCCCCCTAAATCCCCCGGAGGGGGACTTTAAAATGTTAAGATTTGTTTTGAGTTAAATATTTTTGTATTTCAGATAAAACATAATCTAAATTGTTAAGTAAGATGTACCATTATATTAAAATATTTACTAGTAAAGCAATCTTAAAGTCCCCCTCCGGGGGATTTAGGGGGCCTTCTCCGGATGTTATGGGCTACACAGAAAGATCTGGTTAAAGTTCAGGCCGAAGGCGGCGGGCGATATATATATTTATGAATTATCATCACATGAATTCCTTATTCAATCCGGGAATCTCCAAAAACAAAAATTCATAATATCTTAACTTAACATTTATAAAATCTGAATGCCGATGGTCTAATTTCCTGCCGTAAGTTATGAGAAACTGATTACACTCCTTGCTTCAGTTAATACCGGAATGAATCAGTTTTCACATAAACTTCAAAATTAAAAACTTAACTTAAACAGGAGATTCAAATGAAAAGATTTCTTACAGTTTGCATGGCTCTTCTCTTTGCTGCAAACGCATTCGCGCAGGAAGCAAAGACAGAGGAAAAAAAAGGACCTGAATTCAAGTACAGCGTATGGGCAAATGCTTTTGCTATTACTGAAGACACAGCTAAAAAAGATGAAAACAAACAATACTCAAATGTAAGAGTAAGACCAATGTTTACGCTTACAAATGAAAATGTATCTGTTGTAACAAGACTCGAAATTGATCAGACTTTCGGAGCTGATTATACAGCGGGAAATAATAATGCTGCTAATGCAGATCCTGATGGTGATGAGAAAGCAGTGGAAGTAAAATGGGCTTATATTAATGTAAAGGATATGATAATGCCTGGTCTATCTATGACTGCAGGTCTTGCACCATATGTGTACTCAGTCGGTTTTAACAACGATATGCCTATGTTTAACCTAATCTATGATGCAGGTATGGTAAAGGTTGATCTCGCATATATTAAGTTTCAGGAAAATAAAGCGGCTACTACAGAAGCTGCGACAGTTAATGGTACAGTAAGCGGTGTTGATACAGAAGATGATGCTCAGGCTTATGCTCTTAAACTCCCTGTTAATCTTGGTGATATTACTGTAACACCTTCTGTTCTTTATTTTACAGGCGAAAAGAATCAAAGAGATAAAAGCGGTCTGTTAGGTTACGAATCCACTCTTACAATGCCTGCTCTTGGCGTTAAAGCTAAAATGGGTGCTATTTCATTAGATGCTGATTTTCAGTATGTTATGGGTGAAATTAAAGACAATGCAACTTCTACGAAATCTGATGTTGCTGCTTATGCGGCTTATGTAAACGCAGGTTGCAAAGCTTCAGATTCACTTAAAATTAACCTTTTTGGTCTCTATTCAACAGGTGAAGATGATGCTACTAATGACAAATTTACTTCATTCCACGATGCATCAATGGATGAAATCGAGGTCGGTCCGATGTTTATCATCAACGACAACGGTTTAATCAATCAGGTTGGTGTATCAAATGAGTATGACAAGGCAACTGAAGGTCTTATGATGTTCGGTCTTTCTGCTGAATTCAAAATGGACAAACTTACAGCTCTTGCACAGGTTGCTTATGCAATGACATCTTCAGATAAAGAGATTGAGGATACTGATCTTGGAACAGAGATAGATCTTAGATTATCTTACACAGTTGCTCCTAAGACATCTCTTTGGGTTGAGGGTGCGTATCTTGCCGCTGGTAAATACATCGAAGCTAAAAATACATCAAGCACAGAGCAGAATCCTATGTACTATGCTGCCGGTTTGATGACAAGTTTCTAATCCTCAATAAAAGTAAAAGAAGAGTTATACATCAATCATTGTGTTCTCCATTGGCGGGGTCTCATTATATAATAAATAATAGAACTAATTTGATTTGTTTTTTAATTGTATTACTTTTGAATGATAAGTTAAAAGTAATATTGCTGACGGTGCTTGATATAATGAAGCAGTCCTGGATTACAATAAAACAATTAAGAAATGGAGGGTTTTAAAAATGTTAAAAAAAGTAATGTTATTATTATTTTCTTTAATTTTGACAGTATCGTACTCCTTTGCACAGAGCGGTTCTTTGAGCTATAATGGCAGGACTGGAGATAAGAGTCTGGATCTGGAATTGAAAAATTTAAATTTTTCGGCTACTGCTGATAAAGACAATTTTATAAGAGAGATGAGTGCCAGCTATAACACCTCAGAATCAAAAATAGCAGGATTGATAGAGAATGATAAAATGAATCCCGGAGATATTTATTTATCATTTGAAATATCCCGTTTGTCAAAAAATGATCCTGATTATGTAATCAGAGAATTTAAAAATAATAAAAGGAAGGGTTGGGGCTATATTGCACAACAGATGGGGATAAAACCCGGATCACCTGAATTCAAAGAGTTGAAAAATAAGACTAAACAAAAGAATGCAAAAATGAAAAAACATAAAGAGAGAGGGAGCGATAAAAACAAAGAAAAGGGTAATGGTAAAGGGAAAAACAAATAGATAATGATAGACTGCCTTCAACAGGCAGCCTATGTATAATATTTTATCTCAAATTTCTCAGAGCTGTAATAACCTCTTCCATCATTGAATCATCAAAGTCAAGGTGAGTGACAAATCTTATTGTCTGCGGCCCGAAGATAATTGCCTTAATATTTTTTTCGCTCAGCTTTGCGATAAAATCTGTATCTTTCATCTTTTCACTCAGTTTAAAAATCAGAATATTTGTCTGCACCGGAAATACTTCATCAACGTAAGGGAGTGCTTCAAGGACTTTGCCTATTTCTCTCGCTCGTCTGTGATCCTCTTTCAGTCCTTTGATATTGTTATCAAGGGCGTAAATTCCAGCTGCGGCAAGATAACCGGCCTGTCTCATTCCGCCGCCCAGGGCTTTTCGTACCCTTATAGCTTTTTTGATAAAATCTTTTTTCCCAAGAAGAAGCGATCCCACCGGAGCGCCTAAACCTTTTGAGAGACAGATCGAAATAGAATCGAAAATATTTCCGTACTCCTCCGGACGTTCACCGGTTTCAGTCAGTGCATTAAACAGACGTGCTCCATCTAAATGAAAAGCAAGATTCTTTTCTCTGCAAATAGATGATATTTTCTTCAGTTCATTTATATCCCAGTAGGCACCGCCACCTTTGTTCATAGTGTTCTCTGCCGCGACCAGAGATGTATTCGCCCTGTGAATATCATCGGGATTTATTGCTGCTTTAACATCTTCAACGGTAAATCTCCCCCTGTCTCCTGAAAGAAGATTTACTGATGAACCTGATAGCCTTGCTATGGAACCCCCCTCGTAGAGATATATATGTGCCAGTTTGTCGCAGATAACTTCATCGCCGGGTCTGGTGTGTACGTTTATTGCTATCTGATTTGTCATCGTCCCCGATGAACAGAACAGTGCTGCTTCCATGCCTAACATTAACGCGGCTTTCTCTTCAAGTGCATTTATTGTCGGGTCCTCTTTGAATACGTCATCTCCCACCTTTGCGCTCATCATGGCTTCGAGCATCTCTCTGCCGGGGCGTGTAACTGTATCACTTCTTAAATCTATCATTTTTTATCTCCACTGAGTTATAGATTGATTAAAATAGTCTTTTATAAATCCAGGATTTGTCACTATTTTTTTAAAATAAAAGTTGCTGTTTCTAAAATCATAACTTATAATTGATCTATCTGTTTAGAACATCGGTTATGTATTAAGGAATAAATAAATTATCGGAATTTTTAAATAGATGTAATATGTTATAAATTTAACAAGGAGACTAAAATGAAGGGAAACGACAAACTTATCGATAAGCTTAATTTTCTTCTGGCAGACGAACTCACCGCAATTAGCCAGTATATTGTACATTCAGAAATGTGCGCTAACTGGGGTCTGGAGAAACTTCATGATCATTTTGAGAAGAGAGCTATCGATGAAATGAAACATGCCGAGAAACTGATTGGAAGAATTCTTTTCCTTGAGGGGATTCCGGTAGTCAGCAATCTTAATCCTATGCATATAGGCGCTGATGTTGCAAAAATGGTGGCAAACGATCATGCTGCTGAAGAGGGAGCAATTAAAGGCTACAATGATGCGATCAAGCTTGCAACTGAAGTAGGAGATAATGCCACGAAGGAGCTGCTTGAGCATATACTTATGGATGAAGATATGCATATAGATAAAATTGAAGAACTTCAGGATCAGATCGGTCTTATGGGTATACAGGTTTTTCTCAGTACACAGATGGCTGAATAAATTTTTTGCCTTAATCCCCCCTCTTCCTTTTCAGAGAGAAGGGGGGAGAGTTTACTTTTTATTGACCAAACTTTATACTTTTAGAAAGTACAATCAGTTCAGGACGATATTCAAAATGCATTGTGTCATACCTGTCCCAATGACCGCCCCAGACAAATCCCTCTTCTAAAAAAATCTTCACAACAGAATCAGGTGGTGTCCAGAGGCTGCTTTGAGGGAGGAGCATCCATTTATCATTCTTTGCCTGCTCCCAGAACCAGTAGAGTATTTTTTTCCGGCTTTTTTTCGGGAGAATATCTATGGCAATTCCGTATGAATGATTACTCATACGGGCAGTCCCTGCAATTTTACGCCAGTTAAAGCCCTGTACGCTGCCTATACTTTTTAAAAAACTTTGGACTTCACCGTCTGTCTTTGACAGTTCTCTTATTTTTGAATCGATTGATTTAATTTTCCCCGCGATATCTTTATGCACTTTTGTATAGTAACCGGCCAGCTTTATCTCAGTGAGCTGTTTCTGCACACTCTTTTTATTTGTAATGGAATACAGTTCCCTGTAAAGACCCCCTTCCACACCCGGTACAATTTCTTTTTTCTTCTTTTGCTTTTTCTTTTCAGGCTGTTCCTTTACACGTAGTTCTTCAATTTTTTCTTTTGTGTATAAATCGGGAGCTCTGCCGTTTATATTATAAGGGTATATTGTGTAACGGGTATATTTATTAGAATTAGGCAATGCTTTTTCCGGAAGCAGTTTGCCCTCTGCCCAGTGGTAAATATTGCCGTTTTTAAATTTAACAATCCAGTCCCCGTCTCCTTTAATTACATCCGTTATCAGGTGAGGGTATGCTTCTTTATAAGCGTTAAGTATTATCCCGGGATGATCGGCAATCTCTTCAGCTTTTATTTTTGCCTGTTCGGATTCAGCAGGATCATTTTTTTCATTGTTAATCGCGGGGGTCTGCCGGTCCTGAGTTGCCGGAGTTGTTTCAGTTGAATTTACAGTATTTTCATTTTCTTTAACCGGAATTGTGTTTTCACTTTTAATTTCCGGAGTTTCACTCTCTGTTTTTTCCGGGATGATTTCAACGGGTTTGTTCTCAGTGTCAATTTTTTCAGTTGTCGATTTTTTTTCAACTGCTGCAGCGGTTTTGTTTTCTGCAGCTATTGTTTCAACTGCCCCGGTACGGGCGTTAAGGCGGTCATTATTATTAAAGCATACCGCAGATATAAAAATGAGAGTAAAAATTATATAAGTTCTTTTTTTCATAAATTGCGTTTCACTCCGGGAAATATAATTTATATGATAAAACTGCGGTATTATTGTCAACAATGATAATTATCGTCAGGGGCGTATGCTTCGCATACGCCTGGGAGTGGGGATTACGGGGGCAACGCCCCCGTAATCCCCACTCCCAGGCACAGCGCGTAGCGCTGCGCATACTCGAATTGAAGAATGGGGCGCAAAAAAATGATTGTGCTATTCACAGGTATGAATACTTATGTCTCCTGTATATCTCCTGAGGCAAAATTCCATTATGACATTTAGTTTTTAGTAATAGCGTCCATATATTCTATTCTGATTATGGTATGAAACCAGTAAAAAATATGAACATAGAACCAGATTTAAATTTCCCGGATCTTTTTTCAATTGCCCCCGTACTCAGCGAGACGGAGGGTGCTGTTGTAATTGAAAATGAACTTAAAATAAGGGATTCCTTTCTTAACTTTCAGATTTCAGACGGGAAAAGATTTATACTTAAATCGGAAGCTTTTATTCTAAAACTGGCGCATACTTATAATAAAATACTATCCCTTTCAAATTCCAGAACAAGGATCCTTGCCCATCAGGTGGAGAGTACTCACCGTATTGTCAATTCTTTAAGACAGCGCTTTCTCATTGCTGACGAGGTGGGTCTCGGCAAAACCATTGAAGCCGGCCTTGTAATTAAAGAGATGATCTATAAACAGAGTTACTCACGGATACTTATTGTGTGTCCCGCCTCTCTTATGTTTCAGTGGCAGAATGAGATGGAGAGCAAGTTCAACGAAAAGTTTATTATCATGGACAGAAAAGTTCTGCGCAAGGCCGCAAAAGTTTCCGGTGATAACGGCAACCCATGGAAGGTTCATCATAAAGTCATTGTTTCACTGGATTTTATAAAAAATAAAAATTTTGAAGAGGACCTCACCCGGTGTTCATGGGATGCAGTAATATTTGATGAAGCCCATAGACTCAGAAGGGATGTTAATACGTCCACTCTTGCATACAATATGGCCGAGATTATATCTACAAAGACCAAATCGCTCCTGCTCCTCTCTGCTACTCCATTCCGGGGGAAGCTTGAAGAACTATATTTCCTCATAGGGCTTATAGATAAAAATACACTGGGACCGTTCCAGTCTTTCTACAATGAATTCTGCCTTGATGGCGCCGATCTCTCCGGCCTTAAAAGAAAACTGGATCAGGTGGTAATCCGGAGAACCAAAAACGATGTGGGAGGATTTACAAAGCGTTTTGCAAGAACAATAAGATTTGAACTCTACCCCGATGAACGGGCTCTCTATGATGAAACTACAAGATATGTTGCTGAAGAGTTTAACCGGGCCATGCAGTCCGAAAACCGTGCTGTTGGATTTGTCATGACAGTTTTTCAGAAGCTTCTTGATTCATCGTCATACGCGCTTTTTATCGCGCTCACAAGAAGAACTGCAAGATTGAAGGAGCTTCTTGACCGTGCAGTGTCGGGGCACCAGCAGATGGTAGTATTCAATAACGGAATATTTGACAAAAACGATATGTCCGAATTCGAAGAGATACAGGAGAGCGACGACCTCACTGTCCGCAGAACTATTGATGAATTAAAGATGGAGATACTTACCCTTGAAAAGCTTCTTTCGATAGCATCGGGGATTGAGGTAAACAAAAAGGGTGAAAAGCTGATACGGCTTATTCGTGATCTTAAGCGTAAAGGTCATAAAAAATTTCTTATATTTACGCAGTTCAGAACAACGCAGGATTATTTAAAAGAGATTTTATCCGAATTCAGTGTAGTTGTTTTTAACGGTTCGATGAACAGGGACCAGAAGGAGGAGGCTATTCTTCAGTTCAGGGATGATATTGAAGTTCTTATAGCGACCGAGGCGGGGGGAGAGGGGCGGAATATGCAGTTTTGTGATGTCCTTATAAATTACGATCTTCCATGGTCGCCTCTGAAAATTGAACAGAGAATAGGGCGGATACACAGATTCGGTCAGCCCAATGATGTACATATATATAACTTCTCAACACGCGGTACTGTTGCCGAGAGAGTTCTGGAGGTGCTTACGGATAAACTGAAAATATTCGAAGAGTCTATCGGTACACCAGATGTTATGCTTGGACAGATCGAAGACGAGGTAAATCTTAATACTCTTTTTATGGAACTGGCAACAGGCCGGAAAAAGAAGAAAGATGTTGAAGAGGAACTCTCGGGAAGAATGGAGAATGCCAGGCAGAGTTTTGAAAAACTGACAGAGCTCACCGTCGCCGGAAGGATGGACTTTAACTATGATGAGTATTATAAAGTAACACTTAAAGACAGGAGTTTTACTAATCGCAGGATTGAAACTTTCATAAATCATTTTATGATGGAGGACTTGTACGCGGAGAATATGATCTCTCCAAAAAACGGAAGAACCGGTTTATATAAAATAACCCATGGCGGTGATGCTGAACCGGTTGTAAAATTCGGGACCTTTGACAGTGAAAAAGCATTAGAGGATGAGGGGCTGGAGTTTCTGGCATTCGGACATGATGTAGTTGATAATATAATAGAATACTGCTGCAGTGATAATTTCGGCGGAGACACCGGAACTGTATTTATAAAGAGTGATAATAATTTCACAGGTATGATATTCAATTTTCTTGTTAAATTCACATCTGTTTCGGTATCCCATGAATTTTATCCGGTACTTGTTGATACCGGCGGATTGCTGAGTGATTTTGATCTTAAGTGCATTGAAGATAACTTCGCTGATCAGGATTTTGATAAGGATGTTTCTTTATCCAGATACGGCAATACAATTGCTGAAATCTCTTCAAAGTACAGCAGTTATTCCGCCAAGGCCCGTGAACGTCTGATGAAAAAAATTGATGACCGTCTTTTTGATCTGAATGAAAACCTTGATATTCAGATAGATCCTGAAGTTGAAAAGGTGCGCGAATCATACCGGAGACAGATTAAGGAGCTTGAAGAGAAACTCGACCTTCAGGAGAGCCAGATGAAGTGGTATGGAAAGGATATGAAAAGCGCCATTACCCGGACAAGAAATAAAATGCTGAAGGCACGGACAGAGATGGAGTCTCTTGTTACGGAATACCGCGGGTATTACGGTATTAAATATAATATTAAACTAGTAGGCGCCGCGGTAATAATTTCAAGCGTCTGATGTAATTCCACTTGACACCGGTTAAAACTTCCCGTATAATTATTTTATTAATGTATTGAAGCAGTAAACGACTGAATTAAAAATCTTACCCTTCGGCTCCGCTCAGGGAACGTAATTTAACGCTGACTAAGCATGATTTCACGCTGGCTGAGCGGAGCCGAAGCCTGAAAAAATTTTTTATCGGGTTCAAGGGGCGGAAACCCCTTGGAAAAGCCCCGCAGGGACCTCATGCGAAAGAAACTTTTTTTACTTATATTCTTAATCATATTTGTCACAGCTGCGATTCTATCTCTTCTTGTGGGCAGATTTTCATATAGTTTTGTGAAAACTGTTCTGCGTGAAAACAGAGAGGAGAAGCTTTACCGTATAGAGAAACAGCTTGATCATTACCAGAGTATTCTTCACTCTATTGAAAAGAATATGGACATTGACGGCTCTGCGGCACTTTACAATCTTGTCAGGAGTTATCCGACTTACGAATCGATCCGTAGCTTATCCCCCGGGGAGATGCGGAGAAAAGCTGATAGTCTGAAAGTCGGAGAGATATATTTTATTAATTCGGCAGGTGTAGTCTTTAACTCCTCTCTCCCTGCTGATAAAGGCCTTAATCTTCTGAGCCTCAGCAACGCTTTTACCAAATATATTAAATCGATTTACGGCAAAGGGGAGGTTGTCTCCCAGGGGATTTCTGTATCAACCCGTGAAGGTAAGATCAATCACTACATGTATTACAGCCCTAAGGGGAGCGATATTATATATGAAGTTTCATTTGACGTTCCAGATTTTGTAAACAGGAGGTATAATTTCGCGCTCTATGAATTTCTTTTCGGCGACATGTTCAGAAACTTCTATAATGAGTATCTCTATTCCATCGATATTTACTCAATTTCAAAAAGTACCGGGTGGTCATTGATCAATTCCGGGAAAAAAATGGATATAACTCCCGATCTTGCAAAGAGAATTATTCGTGAAGACAATGTTGTTGTCGAGTCGGGGGACAGAATTTTCGTTTATAAAAAGATGAAAATGAACCGGTATTTTTTCAACCGGACAACTAATGTTTATTTTGAACTGATCTACGATGTAAGCGCGCTCAATAAGTATACCGGGCAGATACTTCTGTATTCAATAATATCCGTGATCATTATTACGATTGCAGCTTTTATTATCACGGCGGGGAGGCTTAATTCACTGTTTCTGAGAAGAATAGCAAATATTATTGATGGCCTTAAAATGATACGTTACGGCGATTACAATACGGTGATTATTGATGTTGCAAAGGATGAACTGAGCGATATAGCTGCAAGCATCAACCGCATGACTGAAACTATTAAGCTGCGGTCTGCTGAACTTAATATGTCTAATGAAGAACTTCGTGAATTGACGCTATACGTGAATGACATTATTGAGTCAATGCCGTCAATCATTATAACCCTTGATGAGAACGAAAAAATCATTCAGTGGAATAGAGAGGCCGAAAAATATACCGGTTACTCCTCCGGTGAAGCAGTGGGCCGGAACCTCTGGGAGTTTATTCCCTCTTTAGAAAAATATAAAGTCAAGTGTGACGAGGTCAGGAGAGAGAGAGTCACTATTGAAATTCTGAAAGAGGTTTTCGTAAAAGAGGACTGCGGATCTGAAGAGAGTTTTGTTAAAAATATTTTTATTTTTCCCTTCAGCAAGAAAGATATAACCGGTGTTATTATAAGAATAGATGATATTACAGAACTTGAAAAAAATGAGGAGAGATTAAACCGCGCCTCAAGAGTGGAGGCTCTCGGGACAATGGCCGGGGGGCTTGCACATGATTTTAATAATATAATTTCAGGAATTATCGGTACAGCATCATATCTGAGTATGATAGTAAAGGATAATAAAGCAGATGCCGCAGGCATTATTGATCATCTTGATATTATTAAACAGTCCGGTGGAAAAGCCGCAGAGCTTGTTAAAAATCTTCTGTCAGTTTCTAAAAATGAAGAGGCGAGTTTCAGCAGGATCAGTCTTGAACAGATTGTCAGGGATGTAACGGCTATAGTCAGGTCATCCATCCCGGATAATATCGAATTGAAGTTCTGCAATAATGCCGGAGAAAGCTTTGTACTGGGGAATAGAACTCAGCTTGAACAGGTGGTACTTAACTTAATAGTGAATTCTTCAGAAGCTCTCAAAAAGGGTGGCGCTTCTAATCCGGTCATTTCTGTTTTGATTGAAAAAGCGGACTCAGCCTTAAAAAAATTTTCGAGTTTTAAAGGAAACGTTCTTCATCTTTCAGTTGCTGATAACGGACCAGGAATAGACCGGTCTATATTGGGAAATATATTTGATCCATTCTTCACAACAAAGAGTGAGGGCAGCGGTCTGGGTCTTGCTGTAGTTCATAATATCATAATCCGTCATGAAGGCCATATCGAAGTCCATTCCGAACCTGGTTCGGGAACTGTTTTTGATATATATCTCCCGGAGTTTATAGAATCCTGAGGAACTGCGAGCTGGATCTATAACTATTGCATTTAACGAATAAAATGGTACAAACTCTGTCATTTCGGCAGGCTCAATGCATCGCATTTCGAAGAAGCGATAGCGACTGAGAAATCTAAGATTTCTCACATTCGTTCGAAATGACAAAACCTGATTAAATCGTTAACTACTATAGGAATTTTCGAATAAAGTGCACTTTTTTTGATTAATTCTTGACAGATTATGTCTCATTAGTTACCCTATTTAAAACTAAATCATATCAATACTTATTCCGCGGCTTTTTGCAGTATAACAATTATTTATGTTTCCGATTCTAATATCGGGGGAGTGTTGTATTATCCGGTGCGGCATAAAGAATAACGCAGAACAGGTAGTGAAAAAAAAGAGGCAATCTATGTCCAAGAGTGTTAAAATCCCCGCAGAGATTTATTCAAGAATATCAGGCTATTACAGACCGGTTAATCAGTGGAACAGGGGGAAGCAGGAGGAGTTCGCATGCAGAACCTCAATGAAAATCAACAGTGGAGCAGCTTTTTCTCCGGAAGAGTTTCAGAGCGCTATCGCATAGGGTAAACTTCGTTTATTGTCAACTCAAGCCCGGCAGCAATTATATCATTGTCAAGGTTGATGTCGTCTTTGATGTACGCGTAGCTGTAAATAGATCCTGTGGAAATTTCACTGCTGTTCTTATATGTAACAGTATATAAGCTTGCCATAAAAATGATAAATGACATAGCTGCTGTTGCCAGAGATGCAAATGACCATATGTTCATTTTATTTTCACTTTTTATACTTCTCATTTCGGTGACTTTATGGGCGATGAAAAAATCCCATGAATCGCTTTCCATTCTTAGATTAATCTCTTCACTCATCTTTTCCGTAACTACAGGTTTATCATTATTTTTCATGGTCTTCCCTCCTTATGTTTTCGTGAATCATATCCTTTCCTCTGGATGTTCTCGATTTCACAGTTCCCGGCCTGATTCCGAGTTTCTGAGAAATATCCTTTATGTTAAATCCCTGAGAAATAAGAGTGAGAACCGATCTGTATTTATCCGGAAGAAGTTTCAGGTGATCCTGAAGATATGCCGTTTCCCCTGAATCAGTTTTCTGTGTAAAGGAGTGTGAGGCGTTCTCCTGTATTTTTTTTGCTTTCTCTTCCTCGCGGATAAGTTTCTGATTCATCCGGAGCGATTCATTTCGTGCAATTCTGTAAAGCCATGTTTCAATTGAGGAGTCACCACGGAAACTGTTCTTTGCAAGCCCGTTATAAGCACGCAGGTAAGTCTCCTGAGCGACATCATCAATTGCATGATAGAATCTTGCCGATAAATTCTTTTCAATTGCGGAAAGAACAGTTTTTTTTGTTCTTTTTACAATTTCAGCGAACTCCTTCTCGGTCATCTCATCCCGCCGTGATTTCTTCTCATCTTTTCAAAGAGCATTTTTCTTTCACCACGGAGTATATCCATCTGTTCCGGTGTGAGAATCTGTGAAATTTCTTTTCCCTGTTTAATCCGCAGAAGGTGAATCTCAACGTTAAGCGCTTCAATTTTTTTAAGCTGTTCTTTTACAGCAGTCATATCGTCAGTATCATTATCAAGCAGAGTTTTAAGTCTCTTCTTTTCAGGTTCAATTAGAGCTATATATCCTGCGAATTCTGTATCAAATTTTTTATTCAGAGCGGTAATTCTTTCCATCTGTTCCTGATTCATCGCAAGTCTGTCTTTCATGAAGTCCGGTTCGCAGAATGATCTTCCGAATCTGTTCCCCATCATACGGTGTTTTCCCGGTTCCATGCCCATTCTGTCTTCCATAAATCCGAATGGAGGGGAAGACGGGCCGGTAACATTATTTCTTTTTAATATGAATACTCCCGCTGCCATCTGAATTACAATTATTGCTGAAAGCATTATTATAATTATTCTGCTGTTCATAGTGTTACCTTCGGTTTATATATCGGTGTAACGGCTTGAAGAGAGACCAAGCCGTTACCCGTAATTTTATTTTGTGTCATCATCCCACATCATCCCACGATAACCTCTCCCTTTTCCAGGTTTTCCGTCACATGGCTGGTTATTTCTGAAATCTTCCCATTTTTTTAACTGTTCAGCTGATAGAACTTTTTTTATTTCAGCATCCTGTTTTGTCCGTAAATCCCTTACTTTGTCGCCGTCATTTCTTGCCTGATAGAACTTATCCATATTATCTTTCCGGATTTTGTAGATTTTATCAATCTGATCATCAGTCAGTTTCAGCTCATTCTGCATAAAGCCTATATGCATTCCCGGTAATCCGCTCATAGCACCGAATCCAGGGCCTCGTCTGTAGTCTCTGTCTTTAACAGGACGGTTTTTTGAAAATTCATTCCATCTAACCTTCTGCTCAGGAGTCAGGATACTTTCAATCTCACTGCGATGTTTTTCTCTTAAATCTTTAATCTTATCGGCATCTTTTCTGTTCTGATGAAATTTATCCATATAATCTTTGTCGATTTTGTAGATTTGATCGACCTGAGCATTGGTCAGGTCAAAATGATACTGAAGCATCTCAAGATGTCTGAAGGGTTTCTGCATACCAAATCCTGATCCAGGACCATCGCACCCGCCGTAACCCATCCCTTTTCCCATACCTCTTGCGGAAAGTGTTGTTGCGGATAATGATAATATCATCAGAGCCATAGCTATAAATAAAGTCTTCTTCATCGGTTTATCCTCCGTTTGTTTTAGAAGTTAGACCTTAATTTAATGAAAAAGGTTCCATGAATAAATTTTTTATCGTTCACCTTTTAATTATTTCCCCGCCGCCAGAGGCGGCATTGTCATGTTGGAAGGTAGCAATATGACAATGCTTTTGAGTAGGGTAGCGGTTTATTATTGGGGGCACAGCGCTTCGCGCTGCGCCTGAAATGGGGGAATACGGGGGCGCTGCCCCCGTATTCCCCCATTTCAGGCGTATGCGGAGCATACGCACCCCGGAAAATAATTTGCTGCCTTTGAGCAGCCAATAATCGTGCCATGAAAAAGATTGACATAGTCTTTAATTATGGTTATGTTGGTCATGTTACATGGAGTGATTTATGAAATGGAAAATAGCAGATGCAAAGACCGGTTTCTCTTCACTTATAAAAAAAGCGGATAGTGAACCGCAGTTTATTTATAACCGGGATAAAATGGTGGCGGTTGTTGTCAGCAGTAAGGAGTATGATGAGTATAAGGCAATAAAGGAATCGTATTCCGCGAAACAATCGTAAGGTCTCTTTCAATGATTAAGTATTTAATTGATACGAATATAATAAGTGAGCTTTCTAAACAATCCCCGGAACAGTCAGTTCTTGATTGGGCTTCCACTGTAAACAGGTGCGCACTCAGTGTTGTTACAATTGAAGAGATTTATTTTGGTCTTGCCTGGCGTCCTAATCTGAAAGTAATGAATTTAATCGAGAAATTTATAGATGAGTATTGCGAGATAATTCCAATAACAAAATCTATTGCACGCAGGGCCGGCATTTTAAGAGGGCAATTACAGGCTGCCGGTATAACAAGGACCCAGGCGGATATTTTTATAGCGGCAACTGCGGCTGAACATGGTTTAGTAGTAGTAACGCGTAATCAGAAAGACTTTGAGGGGTGCGGAGTCGCATTATTTGATCCTTTCGCGGGTCTTTGAAAGACCGTGGATAATCCGGAAGTTATCCTACGGCGTTTTTTCCCAGATACTTAACATTAAACATTGCTCTATCTGCCAGACCAAGCAGTTCTGTAATGTTTTTCCCGTCTTCAGGATATGTGGCGATTCCGAAGCTGCCCGTGAGTCTGATGTCAAGTCCCTGTTTTGAAAGATAAACTGTCCGGCTGATGGTTTTTCTGATCTCTTCAGCTTTATGTTTAACCTGCTGAGAATTGAAACCGGGGAGTACTACAACAAACTCATCCCCTCCATAGCTGACTCCGAAAGCCGGATCATGCAGAGTGGAAAGAATTGCCTGAGCTACTTCGTGTATCACCAGACTGCCGTTAAGGTGGCCGTGAGTATCGACAATTTTTTTAAAATTATCGATGTCAATAAAGATAAGGGAGAAATGATCACCGGTCTGATGACTTTGCTCAATAATTTTGTTGAGCCGCTGATAAAGGAATCTTGTATTGTATAATCCTGTCAGATCGTCTTTGAGAGAAAGATTTTTTATATGATCGTATTTTACCATGTTCTCGACTGCAATTGCAGTATATTTAGCAATAATTACAAGCAGAGCCAGTGCGTTTTCATCTATTCTGTCCGGATTTACAGCTTCAAGGACACCAAGCGTTTTCCCCCTGAATATTAACGGTACACACATGATTGATCTGGTTGTAAATCCGGTAAAGTTGTCGATCGAATCGTTGAAATTATCATTTTGTGTTACATCGCTGATAATTATCGGTTCCTGATTAAGAGCAACCTGGCCTGCAATCCCTTCTCCCGGTTTCAGGCGGATATTTTTAATCTTTTCAATTTCAAGATCTACGGTGACTTTGAAATATAGTTCACCGGAGTCATGATCCAGAAGAAGCAGTGACCAGTTTGAAGCCGGGATCATACCGGACAATTTTTTCAGAATAACATCAAAAAGCATATCAGATTCCAGCTCGGAAGTGAGTACTTTTGCAAGATCAAGGCAGGATAAAAGTTCCTCTTTTGTAAGCTGGTTCATGTTTTCCATAATTCCTCTCGTAATGTAAACTTAGCATATGTTTATGATTTATAGCGTTTAACGAATGAAATAGTACGCTTTTGTCACTGCGAGGCATGTAATGCCGTGGCAGTCTGTTTTTTCAAAAAATAACTGTTTTTATTATAAAAATAATGTTTCTAAAACAGATTGCTTCACTTTGTTCGCAATGACAAGACTTAAATCAATCGTTGACTAATATAGTCCACATAATTCTACAGATGATTAAATATCCGAAACCATCTTCTCTATTTTTTCAAGGTCAAACTCTGCGATCTTAACCTTAATCTCTCCGGCCATATCGGAGATGTTTACTGATAAATCGGATATCTCCTGTGATGAAGAGGCGTTTGACTGGCTTATCTCGTTTGCGTTTGTAATGGCATTTACCATCTCTTCAGATGCTTTGTTTTGTATAAACGCCGCTTCCTTTATATACTCCGACTTTGCCTTTACAGATTCGGCTTCTTTTATAACACGTCCGTTTGATTCGAGATGCTGTTCCGTTGCGTGATTGATATTTATAACCATCTCTTTGATAGATGAAACCCCGGCTATAATTTTTCCGATGGCAGTAATTGTTTCTGCAACACTTACCATCCCTTTTCCCACTTCCGACTCGCTTTTCTTTATAAGACGGTCAATATCTTTTACACTTGCCGATGTCTGGTCGGCGAGTTTTGATATCTCCTCGGCCACAACGGCAAAACCGCGTCCGGCATCACCGGCACGTGCTGCTTCAATAGATGCGTTCAGTGAGAGCAGATTTATTTTGTCCGAAATGTCATTGATGATATTCAGAATGTTGCTCATCTCCCCCGATGTGAGGTTAATCTCTTTCATGCTCTGATCCATTTCTGATATCAGTTTTTCGCCGGCTTCAGCCTCTTTTGTTATATCAATAGTTTTATTAAGAGTGGAGGATGTTTTTACCGCCATGTCTTTTGTAAGTAGAAATAGTTCATTCATCAGTTTTGTGAGCGATGTTATAGACAGAGCCTGCTCATCTACATTGCTGCTGATATTTTCTGACCCCGAGGAAACCTCTTCAATTGATGCGGTTATCTCCTCCATTATTGATGCCTGGTTCTGGATGTTGCCGGAAAACCGGCTGGAGTTGTCGGACATGAGGTGCGAGGATGAATCTAGTGTTTCAGATATTTTCTGCAGCGACGATAAAAGGTCTCTGTTTATTTCAAGCATCTGTATACGTCCGGTTTCAGTTTCTTCGAATCGTAGATTTCTTGCTGTATAATTTATTCTTTTGATCAGATAAGAGAGGATAGAAGTCAGAATAACAGTAAGGTAAAGATCTATAAAAAGGATACCGATCTCTCCTTTGTTGAAAATATTGTTGCTGATTAAAATATAAGCACTTACTGCAATAACGCCTGCAGTTGTAACAATAAAAATTCTATATGTGGCAAATAATGATGAAAAGATAATAAGAACAACCATAGGGAAGAGGCTGGCATAAAAACGTGCAGGCATGTTGTATTTTACAGTATTGAGAGAGTTCAGCGCTAATCCTATAAAAAGAACAGTAAGCAGGATATTAACAGCCGCGTAATATCTCCCTGTATATAGAATAATTAAGCTGAATAGTATTGTAAGTGCAAACACAAAAATAAGGATATTGACTTTGTCTAAAACAGCCCTTTCGCTTGCGATATTAAATGCAAAAAGAATAAGCACCAGCGACGGAAGAAGTATCAATTCAAAATTGCTGAATGTTTTAATCTTTCCCTTTTCCTCGTAGGAGACGTTTTCATATTTTGACATCAGTTTTTGAGTAAAATTTATCATAATTTACCCTGCCGGTATTGCTGTTTTTAAAAAAGGTCACGTGATTTTTAACTTCATTACTATTGATGTGTCAATTATTAATAAATCGGATCAAAATATTGAGCAGTTTTTTCTGCTGGTGCTGTGAACACGTGATTTTGAATCAATAATTTATTGACAAAAAAAGTATCTATTTAATTATAGTATTTAATTAAATGCTAAATAAGTGAATCTTGATCAGATATAAGCTCATGCTTATCAGAGATCAATTTAAATCTATAACTGTTATCGAAAATTCAGGGGGTATTTGAATGAAGAGTTCTTTTAATATTAAAACAAACCGGGTTTTTACTCCGCTTAGGAAATATGGCTGGCTCTTTACAATAATGGTTGGCGTTGGCGGTCTGTGGTTTCCTAAAATAGGTCTGCTGGTTATACTTGTTATTCTCTCCCTTATAGCTGTATCATTTTTTAAGGGGAGATTCTGGTGCGGAAATTTCTGTCCTCATGGGAGTCTTTTTGATTCAATTGTTATGCGTATAAGCAATAATAAAAATATTCCATATTTTTTAAGATCGAGGGTTTTAGCAGGATTATTTTTTGTTTTTTTCGGATTCAGTCTTTCGGGTAAATTTATTAAAATCGCCGATTCCTTCGGTACTCTCTCTTATCTCGATAAAGCGGGCTATATATTTGTAACTACATATCTCATGGTAATTATAGTCGGAGGTTTCTTAAGCCTTTTTGTAGCTCCGCGAACCTGGTGTAATTTCTGTCCCATGGGGAGCATTCAGACTCTGTCGTATAAGCTTGGGAAGCGCACCGGTGCGAGTAAAAAATCTGACGAAAAGATTACCATAGCAAATAAAAGCATGTGCCACTCCTGCGGAAAATGCGCACGTGTCTGCCCGATGCAGCTGAATCCATATCTGGAATTTACCGATAACAATCAGTTCGATAATGAAGCGTGTATAAGATGTTCAACTTGTGTTGCAAACTGTCCGGCTGGTATACTCTCTCTAAATACTGAAAAGCAGGGTGCTGAAATTGTGAGTAATACTTCTCCGGAAGGGTATACCGGCAGGGTTGTAATCCAATCTGTTATAGATGAGATCCGTCATCTTAGTGACGATGTTACGGAATATACCTTCAGGTTTCAGGATCCGGAAGTTGTCGTATATAAACCGGGTCAGTTTGTTCTGGTGAAGATTCAGGATAGTCCGAAGATGTTTCGTGCATTCTCAATCTCTTCATATCATGAGGATGGCAGAAGACTCAGCATTACAATAAAAAAAGTTCCCGGCGGATACGGCAGCGGCATTATATCGGATAAGTTTAAGCTTGGGGATTCTGTTGTGCTGGAAGGCCCCATGGGGCATGAGCTTGTTCTCGATAAAAATGCAGAGAAGGTTCTTCTTGTTGCCGGAGGAATCGGAATCACTCCATTCAGGGCCATGGTGAAGGATATTGTTGAAAATCAGGAACATATCCGTTCGGCGCGGCTGATCTATGGTGTGAATAGTGAAAAGGATTTTCTTTATAACGATGAGTTTAAGGAGTTTGAAGCGAAGAGCGACAGGTTCGAATACAGCCGGATTGCAGCTTCGGACAGCTCCTGGACAGGTGCGAAGGGATATGTAACAGACCTGATCAAAGAGACAGATCTGACGGGGTACCTGATATATATGTGCGGCCCGAATCCGATGATCGAAGCAACGTTGAAAACATTAAAAGGGATGGGCGCCAACGACGAAGTTATTTATTACGAAAGCGCGTGATGTTATAAATCTGCAGGTTTGTTTATATAAAAACTACAGTTAATTCTGTAGTTTTTAGTTTGTTTAAACTCTTTTTTTATTTAAAAGTTATATATGCCTATAGCGCTAATTCTTCCTTTGTGACATTATTGTATTATCAGGTGGTGTTTATTTTGGATGAATTGAATTTTACATCAGATTCTGTAAAACTTTTGGATTCTTTTCAGATTCCATTCAGGATTCTTCATGGGAATAGAATTGTTCATTCAAATAGAATTGCTGCAGAGAGCGCCCATGCATATCCTGTTTCAATTACAGACAAATCTTCTGCTGTATGGGATGAGGAGATCATCGATTATATTAACATCAGCCGTTCCAGTTTAAGAGTAGATGTTAAGCGGCAGAACAGTAACGAGCATTTGATGCTTAGAGTCAATTATAACGCTAATTCATGTTATCTGATAATTTCAAACCATGACTGCGGAGAATTATCATTCAAGGATTGTATAAAATATATTAATACAATGAAAAGATTAGAGAATATCCTTGTTGTTGACGATGATCCTGCTGTTATACAGACATATAAATACATTTTTGATTTTCTCGGATATCAGACTGTTCTATTTTCCGATTCTTCAGACGCTTTGAAAGCTTTTGAATCAACGGATTTCGATCTTCTTTTCTCTGATTATAATATGCCGGATATTAACGGTTTTGAACTGGTAAAAAAACTGATTGAGATTAAACCGGACATACCTGTTATTGTATGCAGTGGTTTAATGGATAGCTATGAAGATATGTTTAACTCTTTCGGTACCGGGCATCATATTTCTTTGATGAAAAAACCAGTCTCAATTAAAAAGATGAGTGATACTCTTGAGGTGAT
>PGXT01000247.1 GCA_002839285.1 Spirochaetae bacterium HGW-Spirochaetae-5
TCCAGTTGCTTGCGCTCGGTGATATCCTCAATGGCCAGGAGAATGATCCGCTCTTTTCCCAATGCTCTTTTAATTTGCCGGGCATTCAAAAGCATGATGTGTCTGCCAATGGTAGCAAAATCATGTTCCACCTCATAGTTGTCAAAGCTTGTCTTTTGGGGAAGGATGGTTTCCAGTAGTTCCCGCAGCTTGGGAATGTCCCATTGATCATTTCCCAGATTATAAATAAGTTGTCCCTCGGTCTCTTCAGGTTTAACCTTGAAAAATTCATAGAAGGAACGGCTGGCGGTGACTACCCTTAAATCATGATCCAAAACGAGTAAGGGTTCACGCACTGTGTTGATGATGCTCTCGGCGTATTCGCTGGCTTCATCAAAAGAAGTCTCTTTTTGAATCAGGGTCTGCTTTGTTTTGGATTGATCTTTCACGGGGTTATCCCCAACACGTCTTGATGATATGTTAGGTTGGGAAGTTAACTAGTGACTGTTATGATGGGTGATGATACTTAATTGATGATTACGTCAACTTATTTTATGCCATGTCAAGTGGAACAATCACTCCCGAATCGCCATGAATGAAAGATTACCTGGCGTGAATTTTGTTTATTATGGATTGAAAAAAAGCATAGTTAGAATTCCTTACAGTCTTGAAACACAACAAGTAACTGTAATTATTAAAATATTGTAAATATAGCTATTTCCTACTGCTTTTACGTGTCAGAATAATTTACAATTAATACTGTGTCAAAATAAAATAATAGTAATATTATATAGTTATGAAATGGTATAGTCTATGCAAAATCTTGGCTATAATGTTTTATGGGGTGGGTTTGCATAAAAAACAAAAAAGAATGGAAAGGAGGGCAAGCATGAAAAGACGTTTAATCGCTTTAATATTTTCAGGGATTCTAATTCTTGGTGTTGCAGGTATGGCAGGTGCGGATACATTCACGCTAAGCAGCTACAATGTATCACTGAACACATCTGATCCGGGTCTGGTTCTTTACTGGAATCCGATCCTTACCCAGCCGACAACGTGGGATTTGAATGTAGGTCAGAGCACGGGATGGTTCAATCTTTTTAAAGTGGGGACAACCGAGAGCACCGTGAATTTCGGTGAAGATACGGTGCAAAAACCAATCGGTGTAAGTTTCAATTGGACCGCTCCAACTGCCACGATACCAGACACCGTGAACGGAGAGACACATGGGTGGACGCTCTTTATTATTGACGGTGCCGTAGTCGACTGGAATGACAGCCCTGCCATTTTTAATTTCGGCAATGGTGGTCAGTTTACACTTGCGTTGATGGATGGTAACTTCGGCGTTCCAGGGAGTACTAACATCAAAGCCCAACTTACTTATTTAAAACCGTCCACTGCAGTTCCCGAGCCGATCTCTTTGCTGCTCCTCGGCATTGGTCTTGTCGGATTAGCGGGTGTGAGAAGAAAGATTCAGAAATAACCGAACATAGAAATGATTTATTGCAAGAAAGGCAGGGTCTATTGGCTCTGCTTTTTTTGTTTCCGGCATTAACTATTGCCGGTTAAAGAAGATGATGTTTGTCTGAATCAATGAACGCTTGCTAACAGGAAGTACGTTTTTCCGTCGCGATTTTCTCTACCAACTTCCCGATGCCCCGCCCCCGCCAGACGAACCGCCTCCGCCGGAAAAGCTTGACCCGCCGGAACTCCAGGAACTGCTGCCGGAGCCACCGGATCCAACAGTAAATCCACCGATGCTGGCGCGGCCCTTGGTCTTCAAATCTTTCTGGGCTTTTTCGTACCAGTCAGTCCGTGCCAGAATCAGTTTGGCAATGGGAAATCCAACAACATAGGTGATGAGAAGGTAAAGCGTGCCGGTCGTCCCCAGAACGACGATGGGAAATGTTGCCCAGAAAGGAATCAGGAAGAAATAAAGAAACCAGCCCATTCCGGGCGTTAAAATCCCTATTGCC
>PGXT01000064.1:0-12519 GCA_002839285.1 Spirochaetae bacterium HGW-Spirochaetae-5
AAGAAAGATACCGGAGACCTGATCTGGCTTAAAACTACGGCGAAAATCCGGTCTAGAGATGAGAACGGAAAGCCTTTGATTATAACCGGTATCAACCAGGATATAACAGAGAGCAAACTCCTTGAAATACAGAATCTCAGGAGAGAGAAGAGAACAAGAGATAATGAAAGCAGACTGAAAAATGCCATGAAAATCGGCCGCATGTCTCCATGGGAATACAGCTATGATCTTGAGGTTATAATTTCAGACCGTGAAATGGCGGATATGTGGGGGCTTGCCGATTACTATGATCGCGGGGAGCCGATTAAAATTTCTGAATTGGCGCGTAATATTTATGTAGAGGATAGAGTTTATGCTCTTGAACAGTTTAAAAAATCTGTAGATAATAATGAGAATTTTGAGCTTGTTTTCAGAATAGTAGTTAATGAAGTGATAAAATATATCCATTTTTCAAGTGAAGTTATCTATGATGATGAAGGAAAACCTCTGAAGCTTGTGGGGATTGCTCAGGATATTTCTAAAATGAAAGTACTCGAAGATTCTCTCACAAAGCAGTATGAAGGACTAAAATTGATTGCTGAAAAAGCAGGATTAGGACTGTGGGAGTTCAATGTCAGAGAAAATTTTATTTTCACAATTTCAAAAAATTATAATCGCCCGGATACTGACAGTATATTTAAAAAAATATCTTCAGCAGATTTTATGAATAGAATTCATCCCGAGGATTTCGAGATGTTTAAATCCCGGCTCGATCTTCACACCGATAAAGCGGGCGAGATAGCGGATTTTGATATAAGGCTGAATACCGATGGTGATATATTCAGATGGTTTCATATAACAGCTGTTATTGATAAAATGGATGACTCTGGCAGACCGATTTCGTATAAAGGACTTTATCAGGATATAACAGAGTGGAAAGAGATTGAAGGTCAATTGTATCAGTCCCGGAAAATGGAGGCCATAGGAAGGCTTGCCGGAGGGATAGCGCATGATTTTAATAATATACTTCAGGTGATTCTCGGTTACGGAAGCCTGGCTCTGATGGATGCCGGAGATAACAGTGATATGCTTGAAAATATAACACATATTGTTGATTCCGGTGAAAAGGCAAAGAGTCTGGTGCGTCAGCTTCTGCTCTTTGCAAGAAGGGAAAAGTTCAGACCAAGTCCTGTTGACTTGAATACTCTTGCTTCGGGATTTACAACAATGCTTAAACGGGTTATTGGAGAAAATATAAATCTGGTTTTTAATCCAGATCCTGAACTGCACTGCATACATGGTGATGCCGGCCAGCTGGAGCAGATTTTTATGAATCTGTGTATTAATTCCAGAGATGCCATTGACGGGAGCGGCTCAATCATTATAAAAACAAAAAATATTACTACGGATGAATACTGGTCATGCTACGATAACAGAATTCCTCCGGGATCATATGTAATGCTCAGTGTGTCTGATACCGGAACCGGAATCCCTGCTGAATGTATCGGACAGATCTTTGAACCATTTTTCACCACTAAGGATAAGAATAGAGGAACCGGTCTCGGGCTCGCTACTGTTTATTCAATTGTCAAACAGCACGGCAGCTTCATCGATGTGAAGAGCATTGAAGGGAAGGGGGCGGTTTTTAATTTATATTTTCCGGTTTATGGTGTTGTTGAATCGGGGGATGTACATCCTGAAACGGCTCCTGTATCGAAATTTCATGGGGGCGCCGAGACAGTTCTTCTTGCAGAGGATGATGATCTTATAAGGAAATATACAAATAGAATACTTCTCGATTCGGGATTTAAAGTGATAACAGCAGAGGATGGAGAATCTGCTGTAAAGCTGTATAATGAAAACCGTGATATAATTGATCTTCTGATATTTGATGTGGTCATGCCGAAGAAGAACGGGTGGGATGTCTATCGGGAAATAGGTGGTATTGAAAACAGAGTCCCTGTTATTTTCTTCAGCGGATATGATCAGAATCTCCTCCCGGCGGATGTGACTGATAATATACCGATGATTTATGTTCAGAAGCCGTTTAAATACTATACAATAATAAAAGCGATACATGATCTGCTGGATCGTAAGATTTAGTTTTATTATTTCGTTTTATTATTTATGATGATGGATATATTAAGTTCAGTATTTAACGAATGAAATAGTACATATTCTGTCATTTCGAAGAAGCGATAGCGACTGAGAAATCTAAGATTTCTCACAGGAGTTTATCCTGAGCCCGCCGAAGGGTTCGAAATGACAAGACCTGATTCAATTGTTAACTGCTTTTGTCTCTGTTTTTTTGATTTTTTAAAGCCTGAGTCTGTCCGATAATGGAACATAATGGTGTATTTATGAATGATGCTATAAAGCGATTTTTTAGAGGGATATTTAAAATTCCTGAAAGTGATGAGTATTCTTCAAGGGACATACTGGAGATTCGCGGAGCTTTAATATTTACAGCTGTAATTTCTATTACCTCCTTAATAGGCGCTGTTTTTCAAATGCTGGCAGGTCATCGGGCTTTTGTTATTATTTCAACAGTTTCTATTTATGCGTTAGCCGTGTTTCTTGCCTACAGGCTCTATCTTCGTAAAAAAAGCAAAAGAAGATCGGGATTATATCCGTTATTTATCGGGATTATAGTACTGCTTATTCCGGTTATTGCGCGATATAACTATACAGTTACTGTAGACTGGCGGTATGCCGCTCAATGTTCAAATATAAACTGGCTCCTTATAGCTAACCTGATTGCGTTTCAGTTTCTGTACGATAAAAAATTTTTCCGTATTCTGATATTTTTTGTAGTCATCAATGTTGCTGTGTTTTATATCCTCGCCTGGAAGCATGGTGTTCCAATGCCTTTTCATACTTTTACAGACGGTAAAATCAATTACGGCATAATGAGTTCAATTGAAATATATAATCTTTTAATGATGATTATTCTCTCATATCTCGCCTATATCAATATTTCAGAAATCGAAAAGTTTGATAAACTTGCCTATGAGCAATCTGAAATTATTAAACAGCAGAATGAAGAACAGCTGATAATAACTCAGGAGGTACGTGCACAGTTTGAAGAGCTGGAGGCTCAGTATGAAGAGATAGAGCAGCTCAATGAGGATATGACTGCCACTCAGGAAGAGATTATGGAAGTTAACAGAAACCTTGAGCAGGAGAGGGAGAAGTTATCCATTACTCTTCAGAGTATAGCTCAGGGAGTAATCACAATAGGAAATGATCTGCGTATTGAATCTGCCAATGATGGTGTAGGGCTTATTGCCGGTAAGACTCCGGAGTCGATGACAGGTGAATATATAAATTCAGTTCTAAATATATATGACAGCAATGGTGATTTATTTGATTTTTCACGTGCAGACTTTTTATCAGGGGAACTCTCTCTTGACCTTTATAATTCAGGAATAATTCTAAGTAAAAAAGGGGTGAAGGATGTTGCTCTTAAGTCATCGCCTGTTATTATTGATGAAGGTGTGACAGCGGGTTATGTTATTGTAATTGAAGATGTGACAGAGCTTAAAATGATGAAGGATCAGATGCTCAACTCATGCAGAATGGAATCGATCGGCATATTTGCAGGGGGGATAGCTCATGATATTAATAATTTTTTTACAGGGATGCTCGGTTGTGTTGCTCTTGCAAAAAGTGATTCATCAATAAGCGGTAATGAGAGAATATTGAAGTATCTTGAGGATATGGAGTCTACCACATTCATGGCAAGGGGACTTGCCGAACAGCTTCTTACTTTTGCTAAAGGGGGGGAGCCTCTGAAAAAGCTCTTCTCTCTCCGGGAACTTATCGCGTCATCTGCAGAATTTGTTTTAAGCGGCACGTCAATTAAAGTTGAAAATATGATAGATGAAAATCTGATGAATATAGAAGCCGATGAGTCGCAGATATCCCAGGTCATTAATAATATTTTAATAAATGCGGCACAGGCAATGCCCGATGGCGGTGAAATTGTTATAAAAGGACGAAACGCTTTTCTGGAGGAGAATAACCGTCATGGACTTCAGCCGGGGAGATATGCAGTTGTAGAAATTGAGGATAACGGATCCGGCATTGATCCTGTTATCGCGTCGAGAATTTTTGATCCGTTTTTTACAACAAAGAGTAAAGGGTCAGGGCTTGGGCTCTCTGTTGCTTATTCGGTTATTACAAGGCATGGCGGAATTATTGCTGTATCTACCGGAGTTAGAGGCGGTGCGCTTTTTACTATAATTCTCCCCGCTGTGGATAAGAATTTATATACCCGAAATGAAGTATCCGCCGAAAGTTTTACACTTGCGGGTACTGTTCTTCTTATGGATGATGATGATATGATTCGTAATGTTGGTAAATCACTTATTGAGAGTCTGGGGCTTAAAGTGATTTCCGCTGGTGATGGTGAAGCAGCTGTTAAAATATTCAGCGAATATTATGAAAGAGGGGAACTTTTTGATCTGGTGATTCTCGATCTTACCATCCGCGGCGGAATGGGCGGGCTTGAGGCTTTTTCAGCAATGAGGATGATAGCCCCGGAAGTGAAAGGGATAGTGTCAAGCGGTTATTCCAGCGATCCCGTCATGTCGAATTACAGAGAATACGGCTTTACAGGTGTATTGAAGAAACCGTATATGTTCAATGAATTGGGCCGTCTGATTAAAGAAATATTAGGATAAAATACCAAGCCTGTAAAGTGTCAGGGAACAATCCCCGGCACTGATTTTATGCCGGTTTAACTTCTTCTTTCTCAAGAATAGCATAGTATTCCGCCCATGTCTCTTCTATTTCCCGGGCCTGTTCCTCGTCAAGTTTCTCTATTATAAATCCTGCGTGAACAAGAACTTTATCGTTTATCTTAATGTCCGGCATCATTGCGAAGTTAACCTGTGTTTCAACTCCGTTAGCCATGGCAATGGCGTAATTTCCGTCGATTTTTGTTATAGTCATCGGTATTGCAAGGCACATATTTTTTCTCCTGTTTTTATTTTTCTATTACTTCAAACACCTTCCAATCTTCGCCCCCCAACCCCCCGGAGGGGGGCTTGAATTTGAATTCAATGGATTATACTTAAAAGTCATTATCTAAAAATAAATTCTTTTAAGTCCCCCTCCGGGGGATTTAGGGGGCGTTCCCGGGAGGATGGTTTCTCTGTATAAAAATAAATAATGATTTAACTTCATTACTTGTTTGTTGTTAAATTACTTCTAGCATATTCTTGGTAACTGTTCCTCTATCAGAAGAGGGAGGAGTCTTTTCCCTCCGATGAATGTCTTTATGTAGACTTTTCCCGGATAGAGCGAGTCGATCTCTCCGATTATTGCTGAATCCTTTCCGTACTGATTACTCTTCATCACGTTTACTATACCATCGGCATCTTCCGGACTTGCTATGATTACTACTTTCCCCTCATTCGCTACATACAGCGGATCGAGTCCGAGAAGATTGCATATCCCCTTAACCTCTTCGGAAACAGGAATATCATCCTCTGTTATTCCTGCAGAGTAATCTTTACCGGCAGTAATTTCGTTCAGCACAGAGGCAAGTCCGCCGCGTGTGGCGTCCCTCATAAATTTTATGCTCTCCGGATACTTTGCTATTACTTCTGAAATCAGTCCGTTTAATGGAGCACAGTCCGATTTAAGGTCACTTGAAAATCTGAGATCGTTCCGGAGCGACATTATTGTAATTCCGTGATCGCCAAGAGTACCGCTGACAATAATTTTATCACCCTTTTTTATTTCTCTTCTCTGTACTTCATTCTTAAATATTCCTATTCCTGAAGTATTAATATAAATCTTATCACCCTTTCCATTTGGTACAACTTTTGTGTCGCCGGTTACAATTTTTACACCTGCCTCTCCGGCTGCATCCCGCATGGAGATTAGAATTTTTTCGAAAGACTCAAAGTCAAACCCCTCTTCGAGTATAAGGGAACATGATAGAAATGCCGGAACAGCACCCATTACAGCGAGATCATTTACGGTGCCGTTTACCGCAAGTTTCCCTATGTCTCCGCCGGGGAAGAATATAGGGGTTACTGTATACGAATCTGTTGTGAAGGCAATTTTACCCGATGCAATATCCAGTACTGCCGAGTCATCTATCTGTATTGAATCCTTCCCCAGTATCTCCTTTATCATTACGGAGATCATGTCGTTCATCAGTTTTCCGCCGCTTCCATGACCGGGGAGAATTTTTTTAATAGCTCTATCTTTTGATTCTTCCATTATCTTCTCCAGTACTTGTAATAGGCCGAGCATGGACCTTCGCTTGATACCATGCATGGGCCGACGGCATTTTCAGGTGAACAGACTTTGTCGAATAATGGACACTCGGGAGGTGTTATTATCCCGCGCAGCAGATCGCCGCATCTGCACCCTGCGTGCTCCTTAACGGGCGGAGGTGTCGCCGGGAATTTTTTCTTGGCATCGAATCGGCTGTATTCATCTCTGATCCGGAGTCCGCTTCCGGGGATTTCTCCAAGGCCACGCCATTCTGCCGGGCATATTTCAAAAACCGTATCAATTATTTTAAGAGCATTGGGATTCCCCTTCTCTCTGACCGCTGTTTTATATTCATTTGTAACCACTGCTTCTCTCTTTTCCAGAAGGTCAAGGAGGGCAAGTACACCTGTTATAAGGTCATGCGCTTCAAAACCTGAAATGACTCCCGGTTTGCCGTATTTATCGGCGATAAAATTCCACGGTTCTCTTCCGGTAATTGTGCTCACGTGCCCGGGTATGATGAAGCCGTCTATCCGCACCTCGTCTGCACTGAGCAGTGCGTCAACTGCCGGGGGGGTGAGTTTATTGCATGAAAGTATCGAGAAGTTTGTCAGGCCTTTTTTTTCAGCTTCCATTATGATAATCGCTTCAGCAGGAGCTGTTGTTTCAAATCCTACACTGAGGAAAATTATCTCTCTGTCGGGATTCTCCTCAGCCATGCGGAGCGCGTCCAGCGGTGAGTAGACTATACGTATGTCCATGCCGTCCGCCTTCTCCTTCGCAAGTGAACTGTACGATGAGGGTACTTTTATCATATCGCCGAATGTGGCAAGAATGGCATTATATTTTTTTGCAATCTCAATAACCAGGTCAAGGTATGAATTGGGGGTAACGCATACAGGGCATCCCGGACCGTCAATAAGGATAAGGTTCTCGGGGAACAGGTCTTTTACTCCGGTTCTGAAAAATTCCGCGGTATGCGTTCCGCAGACTTCCATTATCCTTACCTCTTCAGGCAGCTTTCTGTTCTTAAGCACATCTGCAAGTTTTTTCACCAGTTCTCTATCCATAAAACGCTATCCTTTATAATTCAGTATCAGCCCAGGGTAATCTGAAATTACTCTTTTTCAGGCGAATTGCCTTGCGCCGTGCCCTTAAAAATAATCTGCTGCCGCAATGACACTCCAGAAAAAATGTTGATTAAAAACCTATTGCTGTTAGATGCTGACATTAAATAAATACCCGCGCAATATATGTCAATAATATATAATTTTTTCCGGAGGGCTCTAATATAATGGTCTTTAAAGTTCGAGTTAATAAAGACTCAGTGGTTAATTTTTTTGCTGTTGTAATTTTCCCGTTCAGCATAATAGCCCTTGAAACCATACTTTTCCACCTGCTGATGATTGTATCAAATTATCTGCAGGCAACAACAATTATTTCAATAGCCATGTTCGGTATCGCTTTTGGCGGTCTTATCAGTTTTTATCTTCTCAGATTTAACCGTAATCTGATTTTGTCAATTTCTTCCATAGTATTTTTTCTCTCAATCGGGCTTTCTTATTATGGTATTGTCCGTCTTGACAATTTTAATTTTCCGTATTTTCTGATTCTCCCTTTCTTATCAGGATCTGTAATTGTTTCTTCAATTTTTTCCAGAGCGAATTCGCATAAAATCTATTTTATTGATCTCACCGCGTCGGCCCTTGGAGTTATTTTTCCGATAATTGCTGTGGCGATGTTTAAATCTGAAAACGCTCTTTTAATACTCTCTGTCCTGCCGTTAATATTTATGATTATCCAGCTCTCGGAAGTTAAAAATCTTTTCATAAAGCTCACCGGTCAGATTTTGTCCGTTGCAGTGATTGTATTTATAATCAGTTTTTTTCTTCTGAATACAAGCATCCCCCGGATTATTAATGGTAATAATTACGAGAACATGATACTGCCCTATGTGACAATCCCCCTTGAGAAAAAGATTCTTGATGAAGTGTATGTCAAGGATTCAGTAACCGGAAATTATATACTTAAAGCGGACGATCCATATAAGGAGCTCATGGCGAGAAATATCATTAACAAAACAGAGTACTATCCCTTTGTTATGGATCTTTCACGGAATTACAAACCTTCTCTCTCCGCGGAAAAGAATTTAAAAATATACACGAATAAACTTGATCAATATACTTTCCTCTTTTCTCAGGATAATCTTATGGGGCGAGTGGAATACATTACTAAAACAGAGGGTGATTTTTTCTACATAAATAATGGTGCCTTTTACGACAGGGTAATTTACGGTGACAAAGGTAACAGATGGGATATAAGATTCCCCAATTATATGAGAGATACCCATGCGTTTATTATGGGGGCCTCAGCCGACGGTATTGTCAATTCACTGAAGCAGCTGCCGGGTAAAACAAGGATCACCGGTGTGGAGTTTAATCCCATTATACATAAAACCATGATGTCGGGATACTATTTTTATAAATCAGAAAAAGCCTACGAGAACACTGTAATTCACAAGACCGAGGGGCGCGCCTATCTTAAAGCAACAGATGAAACTTATGATATGATTACTCATATGAATAATCACGCCGAGCATGGCTCTGTGTGTACACTGGCACCAGAGTATCTTCATTCAGTTGAAGGCATAACCGAGATGCTTGAAAAGCTCACTGACCGGGGTCTTCTTATTTATGAAGAGATTCTGTGGAGCACTCGGTCGGAGTGGTCGTTCTATAAGTTTATGAATACTGTAGTTACCGCACTCCGCGAGATGGGTATACAAAATCCCGAGAACCATATTCTTGTATACGGATGGGATTACTGGAATTATCAGGATCCGGGAGTCCGCTCTGTTGTTATCAAGAGAAATCCATTTAATGAATATGAAAAAACAAAATTGCGAGAAAACCTGCAGTACTATCTCGATCTGAAGCCATCTCCGCTCCCTTCAGAAAGGCATATACATGCTTTCCCAGGACGCGTAATTCCCGGTATGATCGGAGATATAATTACAGGAAAAACAGGGAAAGATCTGGTACAGCTCCCGGACTTTTACTGGTTTGATGATTTTGAAAAAAATATTCTAAGGTATATACCCGATGATTCGGATAAAGATTTTATCAGGTCGCTTTATAAGCAGTATCCTCGAATGGATGTTGACCGCGGATGGGATTTTGTAAGTACAGTCTGGAATTACAAACAGGGGCGTTATGTGCTTAAGCCTGGTATAAGTGAAACGGATAAATTAAAATATCTCGCACTACTTGATAAAACTGATTATTCATATAAAATGGATATCTCTCCGGTGAGGGATGATATGCCATTCCCCTATAATGTGTACAAAGAAAAAAAGGAAGTGCTTCGGATACTGAAGATTGTAGCGATGCTCTCTCTTGTTATTTTTATTCCGGTACTTCTTCTTTCTGTTTATAAATATTCATCACATAAGCTTATTCTGCTTGAACACTCGCTGTTTTTTACTGTTGTCGGTTTCGCTTTTATGCTTGTTGAGATTGTACTGATGCAGTTTTTTCAGAGGTTTATCGGTATTCCGGTCTACTCTGTAATTATTACTTTAGGCGCACTTCTTTTCTTCAGCGGTATCGGCAGTCTTATAAGTTCAAACTGGAGGAAGAGGTATATTATGCTTTCTGCATTTGCCATACCTATGGTGATATTTCTTTACTATACCTATCTCGATAGTATTTTCAGTTATTTTGCCGCATCATCTTTCAATGTCAGAATGGCTGCAGGTGTAGGATTGATGATCCCTCTTTCAATGTTGATGGGTATTCCATTTCCTAAAGCAATGGAGAAGATTAAGAAAGAGATTTCAAATGAATACGCTACATTGATGTATGCAATCAGCGGAGCTGCCGGAACATTCGCTACCACATTCGCACTGTTTCTTAATGTTTCATACGGGTTTTTATTTACTTTTCTTGTTGGTATAGCGGCATATACAATTGGAGCGCTGCTGCTGTTATTAATATTACGCGGGGAAAAGTAGGGCTGGAAGACTCTGATTCTAAGCCTCCTGTATAGCCCCCCAAACCCCCCGGAGGTGGGCTTAAAGGAAGTGACAATATTTGTTAAAAGATTTTAAAGCACCCTTCCGGGGGTTGGGGGGCTTAAATTTTAATCTATATGGAGAGTATTAAAGAATGAAAGGTAAATCAGTAGTAAAAAGTGATATAGAAATTGCTCATGAAGCAAAACTGATCCACATCAAAGATATTGCGGCACAACTTGGGCTTACCGAGGATAATATTGAATATTACGGAAAGCATAAGGCGAAGATTGATCTCGATGTACTTAAAGACCGCCCGTTAAAGGGAAAACTGATTCTTGTTACGGCAATTACTCCTACTCCTGCAGGCGAAGGAAAGTCGACCACTACCATAGGTCTTGCTCAGGCCCTGAATAAAATTGGTAAACAGTGCACAATCGCACTGCGGGAACCCTCATTGGGGCCCTGCTTCGGAGTGAAAGGCGGAGCTGCTGGCGGCGGTCACGCTCAGGTAGTACCGATGGAGGATATCAATCTTCATTTTACAGGTGACATCCACGCTATCGGTGCTGCGCATAATCTTCTTTCTGCAATGATTGACAATCACATCAAGCATGGCAATGAGCTTAATATTGACCAGACGAAAATATACTGGAAGCGTGTTGTTGATATAAACGACAGAGCTTTACGGAATATGGTTATCGGACTGGGCGGAAGTGCTCATGGAATTCCCCGTGAATCCGGATTTATGATTACAGTTGCATCTGAAGTTATGGCTATTCTCTGTCTGTCAGAAAGTATTGCGGATCTTAAGAAGCGTCTTGCTAAGATTATAATAGGTGAAAACAGAAAAGGCGAACCTGTCTCGGTTGCGGATCTTAACGTGCAGGGTTCAATGGCGGCTCTTCTTAAAGATGCTCTTAAGCCTAACCTGGTTCAGACTCTTGAGAATACTCCGGCAATAATTCATGGCGGGCCTTTTGCTAATATTGCACATGGCTGCAACTCGGTGCTTGCGACAAAGATGGCCATGGCTCTTTCCGATTATGTTGTAACAGAGGCTGGTTTCGGTGCAGACCTTGGTGCTGAAAAATTTATTGATATAAAATGCAGATATGCCGGAATAAAACCTGAATGTGTAGTACTTGTAGCCACTGCCCGCGCTTTAAAAATGCATGGCGGTGTGGCGAAAGATTATCTTAAAGGTGAAAATGTCGGTGCTATTATAACCGGGCTGGGGAATCTTCAGAAACATATTGAGAATATTAAAAAATTCGGACTCCCCGTTGTCGTCTCTCTGAATCGTTTCCACGATGATACAGATGATGAGATTAAAACCGTAATGGATTTCTGTAAAGATATGAAGGTCGAATGTTCTTTATGCGAGGTGTGGGAGCATGGCGGCGATGGCGGAGTTGATCTTGCTCAGAAGGTTGCGGATATAATCGATAAAGCCGACAATTCGCATTTCAGATTTTTATACGATAATGATATGTCCATACGTGCGAAAATATCTACACTTGCAGTGGAGATATATGGTGCGGATGGTGTTTTATATTCTAAAAATGCTGCGAGAAGGATAGATTATCTCGAAGAGAAAGGTTACGGGAATCTTCCAATATGTATTGCTAAAACCCAGTATTCTTTATCTGATGATCCTTCACTCATGAACAGACCTTCAGGATTTAAAATTTCTGTTGGAGATATTTCTCTTTCGGCAGGAGCAGGGTTTCTTGTTGTACACACCGGCGAGATAATGATTATGCCGGGACTTCCGAAGAAACCGGCAGCGCTTAATATTGATATTACAGATGACGGAGTTATAACAGGGCTGTTTTAAAGGAAGACCTCTCCCCCTCGGTCCCCCTCTCCTCAATGAGAGGGGGAAGATTGTGGATCGGGATTTGGTGTATCCAATGTACAGCACTTCAAGTTGTTTTTTATATTTCCCCCTTCTCCATTTGGAGAAGGGGGTTAGGGGGATGAGGTCTGAAAGATTACTACGTGTACATAATTGGATGCAGTAACGGCAGCTTGTACACCGGCTATACTGTCGACATAGAAAAGAGATTTAATAAACATGTCTCCGGAAAAGGTGGAGCGAAATTTACAAGAGCTTTCAAACCTCAGAGTATCGAAGCGTCATGGAAGATAACCGGGGAACGTGGTGACGCGATGCATGTAGAGGCTTACATAAAGTCGCTGGATAAAAAAGAAAAATTAGAACTAACAGCTGATCCCGAATCACTTATTGACCGGTTAAAGCTGAATGAAGATGTAAAATACAATATAGC
>PGXT01000064.1:12583-14095 GCA_002839285.1 Spirochaetae bacterium HGW-Spirochaetae-5
ATAAAAATCTGCCTTCCCCATCTCACCATGGGGAAGGTGCCCAAAGGGCGGATGGGGGGAAAATGACAGTAATAATTGACGGAAAAAAAATAAGCAGTGAAATCAGAGAAGAGATAAAGCAGAAAGTTGAAGAGCTGAAAAAAAAATACAATGCTGTACCGGGACTTGCAGTTGTTCTGGTTGGAGATGATCCCGCTTCTGCTGTGTACGTAAAAATGAAAGGGAAGGGGTGCGAAGAGGTCGGTATCCGATCATTTCAGCACATACTCCCCGGGAGTACATCTAAAGAGGAACTTTTGTCTCTTATAGATAAACTGAATAACGACAAGAGTGTAAACGGAATTCTTGTACAGCTCCCTCTCCCTGACCATATTCACGAAAATGATATAATTAATGCAATCAGCCCCGATAAGGATATAGACGGATTCCATCCGGTTAATACCGGGAAAATGGTTGCAGACGTCGATTGTTTCTATCCCTGTACACCGGCTGGAATCCAGGAGCTAATTTACAGATACGTAAAAGATCTTAAAGGGAAACATGTCGTAGTTGTTGGACGGAGCAATATTGTCGGCAAGCCTGTAGCGAATATGATGCTGCAGAAAAATGAAAGAGCAAACTGTATAGTAACAGTATGTCATACCGCAGCACGGGATATCAGCGTTTATACAAAACAGGCGGATATTCTTGTGGTCGCTGCCGGAAGAGCAAATACTATTACCGGCGACATGATAAAAGAGGGGGCTGTTGTGATCGATGTGGGTGTTAATAGAATTACCGATCCTTCAGACAGCAGTAAAACAAAAATTGTAGGCGATGTGGATTTTGAAAGCACTGCTGCTAAAGCATCTGCAATTACTCCTGTTCCGGGAGGAGTGGGTCCCATGACAATTGCTATGCTGCTGTTTAATACTGTGAAGGCTTTTGAGCTTCATAATAAGTAATTAAGTCGGAGATTTTCTGAATTTTACACTTTTCTTTATAATAGAATCCGGTGATTATCACCGGATTCTATTATGCTGTTAATATTCAGCTATCTCCTCTTCAGAATAATTACAGTAAGGTCGTCTGTAAGTTTCGGAGTACCTGTAAATTTTATAAAATCACCCATTATTCTGTTTAGTATGCCCTCTGCGTTTTCATCTTCGCAGGACACCATGGCTTTTGCTATACCCTGAATTCCAAAACGGTTGTTATCGGTGTCTGAAGCTTCGAGTATACCATCTGAAAATAATGCAATAAAATCTCCGCTCTCTGTTTTCAGTTTGAGTGACTTGTAAGAGAAGTCCATCTCGGTGATCCCTAGAATTGATCCTTTGAATTTTTTATCTTCGGGGTTAATTACCCGGACATTTCTGCTCTCTCTCTTTTTAAACATAATATCCGGGTGGCCTGCGTTAACATATTCTATGCAGTCATCTTCGAATCTCAGAATAACTCCTGTGACATATTTATCAGTATTGCCGATTTCTCCGATCAGTTCTCTGTTTGCGTGTTCAACAACCTGGCCGA
>PGXT01000065.1 GCA_002839285.1 Spirochaetae bacterium HGW-Spirochaetae-5
ACAGCGCGGTATATGAAACCGGCTGTAAATACCAGAATCGATATTATAAAACCGGGTCCGCGCAGAAAAGCATAAAAATCCGTGAAAGCGAAATTCATATATATATTCTCTTTATGTTATTTTAAAAAAATATCTAAACGGGACAGTATGGAATATTTTGTCAAGAATGATAACTCATTTATGATATATGAAAAAAAATTTAAAAAAATTTGAATTTTTTGAAATTTTAACTAATTTAAAATAACAGATCTTTTAGCGCAATAATTTTTCCGGAGCTGTTTATGAATAATGAAATTCGAATGAGTATCAAGCCGGAGTGGGAGAACATAGAAGCGGTACGTGTTCAAACTGGAACTTTCCTCAAAATTCAGAAAATTCAGGAAGATGTAATGGATGCAGTTATAATGAACATAAGCGAACTTCTGGAAAATGCGATTAAATATGGTAATTTTAATAACGGTGTAAATGATGTATTAGCTTCTGTATCAATATCAGAGAGGGATATTACTGTCGAGGTAAAGAGCCCTGTTAAAGATGAAGATGACAGACATTTCCGTAGACTGGATAAAATAGTTCAATGGGTAAGAGGGTATCAGAATCCCTTTGAAGCATATATAGAAAAAATTAAGGAGGTTTCTCTTCAGCCGATAGATGATAATCAGAGCGGACTCGGAATTGTCCGTATTGCTTATGAAGGGCAGTCAATTATTGATTTTTTCGTTAATGATGATAATATCATATCAGTTTCAGCGGTTTATCATCTGTCCGAACCGGGGAGGTTATAGTATGTCAAATATAGAAACATATACCAGTAATCTTCTGACAATCGAGGTAGAGGAGAATCAGTCCGAGATTAATATCAGGTTTAAAGGTAAAAGTACAGAGAGGGATCCTTCAGGTTTTATATCCCCTGTTCTTCTTGAATCGATGCAGAACAGTAAAAAATTCAGTAAAAAGATCAGAATGGATTTTATGGAGCTGGAATATATGAATTCATCAACAATAACTCCAATAATAAAAATTCTGGAGAATGCAAATGATATGGGTAACTCCATTTTAATATTATACCGGAAATCTAAAAAATGGCAGGAGCTCTGTTTTTCGGCTTTAAGAATTTTTGAAACCAAAGATCATAGAATAGAGATAACAGGGAAGTAATGAATATGGAAAACAGCAATAATTTCTTCAAAGGGATTCTAAAGTCAGAAAATAATTCTATTCCTGTTGAAATACATTACGCATCGAAGTTTTCTGTTTTTGCAAAATTCGAAGGGAATCCTCCGGTGAGGGATGGAAAGAGATTTTCATCTCTATCAATAGATTTTGAAGATAAAAAGTATGAATTGGGGAACTGCCGTTTTATACTTGAAACGAATATGCATGGAATAAACGGCCGCCTTGTATTTATTAATGATATTTACAATTTTGATTCGCTCTTTAAAGAAAAAGACTTTGTGAATCTTGAGAGGCTTTCAAAAGACCTGAATCTTATTCTGAATCATAAAGATAAAGTCCGGGACGATTTTAAAAATTATACATCAAGTCTTACATATGATTTAAAGGTCTACAGGCATTTCTTTGATGAACTGGATAAAACAATTAAATCTGAACCTGAACCGGTTAAGGATTATGTTCTTCAGACAGTAATTGATACAGAGGGGAGAAAGTTTATGGATTTCTTCTCCGGCTATCTGAAAGAGCTTGAGGCTCTTATCCGTAACTTTTCACGCGAGGAGCATGAGATACATGGATTCTATCTGCGGAAGCAGGTCTGGGATATTATTCTATGTTCGGAATTTATGACAAGGACAAATCTTAAGCCCAGGGGCTACATCGGAGATTCAGATACGATGCGTATGATCTATGAAAACGAATATAGAGGAAACAGCACTTTTGCAAAAATTCTTTACAAGTATTCACTAGAGCATCCCGGAGCACAAGCGGTTCGAAACAGAAGAATTATGATTCCCAAACTTCTTAAATCTATCAAAGAGAGCTTCCATGATAGATCCGTCACCCGGTTTAAATTCATGTCAGTCGCATGCGGACCGGCATATGAACTGCATGATATTTTTGCTAATGAAGATGATGTTAAATTTTTTCACTGCACTCTCCTCGATCAGGATGACGAGGCTATCAAAGAAGCGTCAGAAAATATTCAGTCTATCGAAAAACGGATAGGATATAAAATTAATGCAACATATCTGAAAGATTCGGTAAGGACAATGCTCAGAACTAAAAATCTGGCAGATACCTGGGGGAGATTCAACTACATATATTCAATGGGGCTGTTCGATTACCTTACACCTCCTGTAGCAAAAGCTGTTATTGAGAAGATGTATTCTCTTCTCGAGCCGGGGGGCAAACTATTTGTTGGTAATTATCATTTCAATAACCGAAGCCGTTGGTTTATGGAGTACTGGCACGACTGGGTGCTTTATTACAGAACAGAAGACGAATTTGCATCATTACTCCAGGATACGGATGCAACGGATTTATCAATTATTTTTGAGGATACCGGATCACAGATGTTCCTGACAGCAACGAAGCCATAGGGGTTATATATGAACGGAATGAATGAAGATAAGCTTTCCAGAGGGACTGACCTGCCGTTTAATGAATATCTTCATAAAATTATTCATGAATGGTCAATTACTCTGTCAGCCCTTGCATTTATACTTGTTCCGTTATTTTTTATACTCGATTATTTTACAATGCCCCAGCATCTTCTGCCGAAATTTGCAGCTTACAGATTAATTGCTACAGTTGTACCCCTGACTCAGTATTTTATAATTAAAAAAACTTCACCGGGCATGCTGTCCCACATCCATGGTTATCTGGTGTCGCTGGTTGTTGGGGGAGTTATTGCAGTAATGACTGTTGATCTTGGAGGATTTGACTCAAGTTATTATGCCGGGATTAATCTTGTAATAATAGGAGTAAATCTGCTGCTTCCGTGGAAGGCATACCATTCAGCCGTAAATGGTATAATGCTGATATTATTTTATGTAATTATTAATTTTTTATTCCCCAATCCATACAGAATAGAGAACCTGATCAATAACCTTTATTTTATGAGCGGTACTGTTATAATTGCTGTCAGTATAAATTATGTGCGCCATAAGCTGATTAAACAGGAGTTTTACCTCAGAAGCGAACTACGCAAAGCGCGGGATGCGCTATGGGGAGAGATGGAGCTTGCAAAAAAAATTCAGACAACACTTCTTCCTGAAAACGGCAGACTCGGGGAGTACCAGATAGCTGCTGTTATGCGTCCGGCTGATGAAGTAGGCGGAGACTATTATGATTTTTTTGAAACTGATTCAGGTGAAAAATGGGTTACCATTGGCGACGTTTCAGGTCATGGAGTCGATTCAGGTCTTATAATGATGATGACTCAAACGAGTATTTTTTCAATCCTCAACCGTACTCCGGGTTATACTCCGTCAAAAATGCTCAGTTCAATAAATTCTGTGATTAGAAAAAATATTCAAAGACTCGATATGAAGAGATATATGACGCTTATAGCCCTTAAGCTGGCAGAGGGGAAGGTGACTGTTGCCGGAAAACATCAGGATATTGTAATAATGAGATGCCGGGGAGAAGTGGAAATTTTGCCTACAAGCGGCACATGGATAGGGATAGCTGATGACATCGGAAGTGTAATGAAAAATCACGAAATCAAAATCAGCAAAGGTGACATGATTTTATTATACACTGACGGAGCATCTGAGGCTTCTGATAAAAATGGTGAACTCTTCGGAGATGAACGGATTATAAATTCTTTTAAAGCAAACAGTTCACTTCCGATAAATGAAATAATTCAGAATATACTGAATGATATAAATGCATATCAGGTGAAACAGGACGACGACATTACAATTATGGTAATAAAAAAGATTCTTTAATCCGCATTTTTTTTAAATTCAGATAGTGACATCAGCAGTTCTACAAAATTACGGTAAGCTTTAAATGCTGATGATTTTTGATCTGTTATTTCGCAGCCTGCACGGATGTATCCGCAATCTTCGGCCAAATGTACAACAGTAATATTTAACGGTATCCTGATACTCTCATTCAAATGAAGATAGCATTCAAGTGACGATGATTCAATCAGCTGCATCCCCGGTTCTGACTCAAATGATATTCCGTTCCTGCTTAGATCAATTATAGTAATTTTTCTTGATCCAAGATGAGGCATGGTCAGAAAAATACGGAATGTATCAAGTATGTCTCTCCGGACAGATATTCTCTCTTCAGTTTTATCCTTCATTGTTTTATTATTATTCATACTTAATTCACTCCTGAATCATTTTTTAAATAAAAAACTTATATCCATGTCGGGATCGACAGAGCTATAAGTTAATTTAAAAGATTAAAAATCAAAAATCAAAAAAAAATGGTTATTAAGTTTTTTTTCCAATAAAAAATTAAGATGCCATCGGTTTATGGGTAGTCATTAACCACGCCGCCTTTAATGGCGGAGAAACAATTGATAAGTTGGTGCTGAATTAGTAAAATTAAGCGACTTACTTATCAACTATATCTAAAGAAGAACATAAAGTTTTTTGACTTTAAGAGCATTTGTCAGTATTATTGAAATACCGTAAAGGGTGAATCCGTTTAATCGCGGGGGGAATTATTTTGATTTTTTCGATAAGACGTCTAAAATTCAGTGATCCTCAGCTTGAAAGTGATTTTCGAGATGATTATTATAGAAAATCATTAATGACTACAAGAATAGCATTGATACTGGGAATTGCTTTGTATTCAATATTCGGAATTCTTGATATGCTCATTGCTCCGTTATCCAAATCAAAAATACTATTTATCCGTTTTGCAATAGTCTCTCCGGGACTGCTTGCAGTGTTCATCTTATCATTCTTTGACGTCTTTAAAAAAATTATGCAGCCTGCACTGATGGTTATATCACTCATAGCCGGACTTGGTATTGTAGCAATGGTGGGGATTACTGTTGAAACAGAGGCGGGTCTTTATTATTATGCGGGACTTATGCTGGTATTGATGTGGACATATACATTTGTAAAACTGAGATTCTTTTATGCTGCGCTCGTCTGCTGGACCATCGTCTTCGGTTATGAGGTTACGACTATTTTCTTTCAAGACATGCTTAGCAATCCTCATCTTCTGAATAGTTTCATCAATAACAATTTCTTTTTTATTTCATCAAACGTTATAGGAATGTTTGCGGGTTACCTTATCGAGTTTTATACGCGAAAGGATTTTCTCCAGCGGCGGGAGATTGCTGAAAAGAGTGAAGAGCTACAGGTTGAAAGGAATAAGCTTAAAAAGAGAATTGCAATAATGAATGATGAACTAGATATGGCACGGAACATTCAGCAGAGACTTATACCTTCCGGAACACCAAATGTTAATATATTTTCTCTTTATAAACCCATGGAGGCGGTTGGCGGAGATTTTATGGAGTTCATTAAATTCAACGATGAAAAAAAAATAGGAATTTTTATCAGTGATGTATCCGGACATGGGGTCCCGGCAGCTCTTATTACATCTATGATTAAAAGCAGCATACAGGAGTCTAAAAAAAATCATACCGATCCGTCTTTGATGCTGCTTCATCTGAATCAGGTTTTAAGTACACATACAGATGAGATATTTGTAACTGCCTTCTATGGTATATATAATACGAATGACCGGTCGCTGGTCTATTCCAATGCAGGCCATCATCCGCCGGTTGTTATATTAAAAAATAAAGTAATAACCCTTCAGAGATCAAGAAGTGTTCCGCTTGCAGTCATGAGTAATATCGATATGATTGAAGCTGGTAATGTTTACAGTAACAGCCGTGCGATACTTCCGAAAAACAGTAAAATACTATTTTATACCGATGGTCTTGTAGAAGCTCGCAACATTGATAAAAGAGGAATTGATTTCAGTCATAATTTTGATAAAAGATTACTCGATTTAAAAAAATTCAAAAGCAAAGATTTTACGGAAATTCTATTTAGTGAGCTTGTTAAGTTCAGGGGATCGGAATCTTTTGATGACGATATTTGTATAATATGCATGGATATTATTTAATTTTAAAAATATTTCATCAGCCTACCCCGAGAAAAGTTTTCAGTTCATTGAACGGAAGCGGTTTGCTTATCAGGTATCCCTGAGCAATATCGCATCCGGCAGTTTTTAGAAATGAGAGCTGGTCTTCTGTTTCAACACCTTCTGCAATTACTTTCACTCCGAATTTTTGAGACAGAGATACGATAGCTTCAATAATATGACCATTGTCTCTGTTTTTACTGATTTCTTCTACAAAGCTACGGTCAATTTTCAGCGAATCGATCGGGAGGTTTTTTAACTGACCCAGTGATGAGTATCCTGTTCCAAAATCATCAAGGGATATTGAAATTCCGATTTCTTTAAGGCGGAATATTACATCAAGACTTTCACCGTAATTTTTCATTATAGCAGTTTCTGTGATTTCAAGTTCAAACCACTCCGGACTAAGGTTGAACGCTTCAAGAGATGCTGCTATAATTTCGGGCATTTTTTTCAGGTGTAGTATCCTGGCTGAACAGTTAAGGGCTAGTTTAAACGGAAACATTCCCGCATTGATTAATCCGCTTATTTCCTGAAAAGCTTTATCCATTACTATTCTGTCAATTTCAAAAATGAGTCCATTCTTCTCGGAAAAGGGGATAAATCTGTCAGGATGCATCATGATACCCTCAAGGTTTTTCCATCTGACAAGACCCTCGGCACTTACAATCTTTTCTGATTTTAAATCCATCTGGGGCTGATAGTGTACCTCAAAACTTTTTTCCACAAGAGCTTTTCGCAGGTCATTTTCGAGTTTCAGGTTCCGGGTAACTGAATCATTCAGTGATGTTGTATACATGGTGAATGTCTCTTTCCCTTCTTCTTTTGCCCTGAACATTGCAGTGTCGGCATTTCTCAGAAGTATGTCTGTCTCTTTTCCATCTTCAGGGAAAACAGCAATTCCAAGGGTTACTCCTATATGAAATGAGTGATCGAGTATTTTAAATGGTTCCTTAAATGCTGCAATAATCCTTTGTGCAAGTGTAATCAGCGGTTTTTCATCTTCAATGTTTTCAACCAGAATAATAAATTCGTCACCACCATGGCGCGCTACGGTATCAACATTTCTGGCAACCTGGCGAAGTCTTTCGGATGTCTCTTTTAGCAGGAGATCTCCGATCATAAGACCTAGACTGTCATTTATTTTTTTAAAATTATCAAGATCCAGGAATATTACTCCAAATCTGTTTTTATCCCGGGTAGAGTGGAGTATAGACTGTTCCATCCTGTTTTTTAAAAGAAATCTGTTCGGTAGACCTGTCAATGCATCATGGAATGCCTGATATCTGATAAGCTCCTCCTGTCTTTTCATGTCACTTATGTCATGAAAAACCCCTACGTAGTGAGTGGTCTCACCCTCTGAGTTACGGATTGCAATTATTGACATCCACTCGGGGAAGGAGTATCCGTCTTTATGACGGTTCCAGATCTCTCCGGTCCAGTGCCCATTTGTTATGAGGGATTCCCACATGCTCTTGTAAAAATGCGGATTGTGGTGATCAGATTTTAAAATGCGTGGATTTTTACCAATAACTTCATTTTCCGCATAACCAGTGATTTTTGTAAAAGCAGGATTTACTTTATTTATTATTGAATTACTGTCTGTTATAATAATCCCTTCCAGGGAGTGTTCGAATACCTCTTCCATGAGGGTCAGAACCTGGTTCATGGTCATTAGTTCAGATATCCGTTCTTTAATACTCCTTTCAAGCATGATGCTGTTGTTTTCAATTTTTTTTTCAAGAGAGTAGTTTAACTCAGCCATCCGGTCAAGAAGCGCGTTGAACGTCCATGCAAGCCGGGAAATTTCATCATCAGTCCGGATCGGGAGACGGGAGGTGAAATCGCAGGTGCTTTGAATTTCCATTGCTCTTTTCGTGAGTATGTTTATAGGTGAGATTATATTTTTTCTTAATATCAAAAGAAATATCACTGAAAATCCCGAAGCAAATGTTAATACCAATACAGCACCAATAATCCATGACTTTCGAATTTCTTCTATATTTTGTATAATTATATAGTCATTGATTAAGAATATCCACAGAGATAATAAAAATATCACAATGAAGGAGAGCATAAAAAGGACTGCGGTGAGATATGTTTTTTTTGACAGGTCCACCGTCCCCTCCATCTAATGATGTTTTAGTTTTATTTAAACAATTATTATTTTATTCGTGATAATTCTTAAATGGAATATATTCATTTAAGAATTCCAAGTAAAATTAAAAACTCTAAAAAACGGGATAAATCTATTCCTTAAGGAACTTGTAATGATCAATTTGACTTGTAAGAGTAGTTAGCGAGGGTGAATAATCGGACATTTCGCTGAGTTGGATCAGAATAACTGCTGTATAAATACAAATAAAAAAGCCCTGATATAATCAGGGCTTTTATGAGCGGGTAGCGGGAATCGAACCCGCGTAGTTAGCTTGGAAGGCTAAAGTTCTACCATTGAAATTTTTTTATTTTTTTTAGGGTGGTACCAAAAACTCCGTTACCGGGACCGCAGGATCACACTTCGGCAATGGTTGGTGAGCTTGTCGAACCACAGTGCACCGCTGCGGGGCTTATTAAGAGGATATGGTTCGACTATACTCGCCAACCTCCGCCCCTGGATCCTGTAAAATTTTAGTTATTCTTACCCTCTTTTTCGGGGAGGGTAAGAATTTATGTAAATATAACCCTAATACTGCTTATATACTTCTGGCATTACGGAGAGCTGTAAGCACTGTCTTTTGCTGAAATTTTTCACCTAAGCCGGCGGGATTTTCGAGATCCATCCTTTTCAGATATGGAGCGGCTTTTTCAGGAACAGACCTGAAGAATTCCGAGATGAGTTTAAATATCATACTTACCGGTTTTGAACTTTTGTATGCAAGCAGTCCCTTCAGTGATCCACCCAGTACAGCCTCCTCCTGCGTAATATCGGTACCGAATGGGAACTGTTTAAAATATCCCTGTGACTGGTACTGCATGATAAATTTTTCGACCTTCTCGGGGTAGTTATTTCTGTATTCTTCCGGAAGTTCCCAATCCTGTTCAAGTTTGCCGTGGTTTTTCGCCTGCTTAATGAGAATCTGCTGGAATCTTGAGTCGGCAATTTTTATCAGTTCCTGTGTAACCTGTTCCTCGGACAATCCCCTGATATGCCCGATTCCATATTCTGTAACAATAATGTCTCTCCAGTATTTCGGCACGGAACAGTGGCCGTATCTAAATACTATATTTGATTTGGTATGTTTGCCCGATCCCCTGGTTGCCCTTATAGCCATGATGAGCTTACCGTCGGGGATAGCGTGCGCCATTGTTACAAAGTTGAACTGTCCCCCTATACCGCTTACAATACGGCCGTCTTCAAGCTGGTCTGATACAATGGAGCCGTTGAGTGTGACCATCATACCTGAGTTTACAAATCTCCCCCCTTTTCTCTGCAGCGCGCGGAGCTCTGCGTCACCGTAAAGCTGGTTTACCTTTTCAACTCCCGACATGCCGAATTGCGACCTCTCCTCTTCGCTCATGTCATTCAGCGCCTTGTAGAACGATTCAGGTCCCAGGTAGAATCCCCCAAGTATTATCTGTCCTTTTTTAAGTTTACCGCCCAGAAGTTTTTTTATTTCATCGAGATTTTTCTTATCATGAATATCTGCATCGTACTTTATATCGCCATCATATATAAAACCGTCTTTATATGTAAGGCCATCTTTAAGGATTCCAAATTCAACGAGCATATTGAAGTCTTTTTCTCTAAGTCTCAGGTGTATTCCGTCTTTTTCATAAAGCAGCTCAAGAATATTGCCGGGGATATTATTTTCAGAAATTATCCCTTCATTAACAAGTTTCTGAATTGCCCGCATTTTCAACTACAGATTTATACAGATCGTTGTGTGAGTGTCTCATGTCCAGTCCTGCAACTATCGCATCGCCAAGAGCCCCAATGCCGACCTGGAGTGTCCCTCCGTCTTTAACCAGTGTGCTGATGTTAAGCCCGATCATGTGATCCTTGATTGTAACGGCATCTTTAGGCGGCCCGAAAAGCCTGTAATTGTATTCAGGTCCCTTAAGAAGAACATCAAATTTGTCCGCTTCGTAAACAGCATCGCCGTACATGAAAGGGAGGTTTTCGTTTACTTCGCCGATGAGTACTCTTTTCTTCCCTTCGGCTTTCCCCTGGTTGAGAAAGAGATTAGCTGTTACATTTATATCTGTATTGCACCCCATGGAGTACATCATCTTCCCATTAATCTCCCGGCATGCCAGCATCTGCCCGAAGACATTTGTGTTCTGTGTAAAATAGGCATCTCTCGATACGTGGGTGTAATTTGACGGGAGGTGGCGTCTCTGCTGCGTCGGCAGATGCATAATCGAACCGGCTTTGCTGTAGAACTCCCATAGCTGTATATTCTCCGGGATTGTACCTGCACGAAGATCTTTCATGTAATCCAGTTCGGGGCAGCCTCCGAAAACTCTTTCTACCAGCGGGCCGACCAGTCTCTGCTCCAGATTGCTTTTTCCGGTTGGCATATCCAGGGAGAGGGCAGTCATGATTTTCAGTTTTATCTCAGAATCCTCTTTTGCTCTTCTGTATAGTTCGTTAATAAACTTAACAGACTTCCCCAGTCCCAGTGAAGTGGCAAAATTGATCTCCTTCCCCACGTAGTTTATGATATCATCAACGGTTTTAACAACATCATCGGTAGTCACTCCGGTTCTTCCATACATATGAATTGATTTTTCCACCATGTTCATACAGCTCCCTCCCTTACGTTCTATTTGTATTTTTTATTTGAGTTCCAGTGTGCAAAGTTTTTATTCTATACTGACATATCAGTACAATAAAAACCGACAAGACGGTTTTTTTCATATATATAAATATTTGTCAATTATTTTGATGGATTTGTTCAATATTAATAATGTTTTTTTACAAAACTACAGAAAATTCAGGTTAAAGCGTACTGCGTGTGGATATATAATAGCTAAATTTAAGTATAAAAGAACTCGATTGAGAATTACTTTAAACAGCAGTTAATTTTTCACCATAAGATTTTATGCTCAAAATTACACCTATAGCATTTTACGAAATGTTTAGAAAATGTCATTTCGAACCCCCTTCAATTTTTCCGGTGAGAAATCTTGTCAGATCCTGATATGTTAACTTTATAACAAAGATTTCTCAGTCGCTATCGCTTCTTCGAAATGACAGATTATGTACTATTTTATTCGTAAAATGCTATAGTACTCTGACCGAATGATCTTGAATCGATAATTTATCAGCAAGAAATTTGAAATCCACCGTTTCGCTTCGCTCAACATCCCCCTTTATTAAATGGGGTTATAAAACTCTGAAAGTCAAACCCTCTTTATCAAAGAGGGTGGCCGCCAGGCCGGGAGATTTTCTGGTATTATATAAAGAACTATTTGATGAGAAATAATACGGTCTAAACACCAGTTGAGGGCTGTGACCCCTCATTCAAATCATTCATTTCCATAATAATCTTTAGTGAGATGACGTTATCGGCACTGCATTTCATATTATTTAATCATTTTTCCCATTTTTTCTTTTTATTTGTTGACATTTACCTCTAATTTGGTAGAAAGTGGGGAAACGTGGTGAAAATTGTTGAATTTACACCATTCTAAAGGGTAACCAGGTAAAATTATATGTTTATGGGTGAATATTCACCGGCACTCGATGAAAAGGGGAGAGTTGCAATCCCCGTTAAGTTGAGAAAGGCCTTCGGAGAGGAAGCTTCCATGGAGAAGCTGGTGGTTACCCATGGATTTGATAAGTGTTTAATGGCTTTTCGTGAGCAGGAGTGGAGAGAGTTTGTTGAGACAAAACTTATGGCTCTTCCCCAGTCCGATCCAAAAAACAGAATGAGTGTAAGGTTTCTTATCGGGGGAGCCTGTGAATGTGAACTCGATAAACAGGGGAGAGTTGTAATCCCTTCCAACCTGAGCGCTCTTGAATCCTTCGCAAATGATCTGGGATTTTAAAGGTTCTGAAATCTGATGAGACATAATCATAAGATAGATGAATTCTTTAATTCTGCATATATTCATAAACCGATTTTGTGGCGGGAGATTGCCGGTTTTATAGCAGACTCCGTTAAACAGGGTAATGGACATCTTGCCGACTGCACACTTGGCGAGGGCGGACACACGGAGCTTTTCCTGAACATGTTCCCGGGGCTTACTGTAACAGGTTTTGAAAGGGACGGCGGAATTCTCGAAAGAGCAAAAGAGAGACTTGCCGGTTTCGGAGATAGAGTCTCTTTTGTTAACAGCAATTTTTCAGGTATTTCAGAGCATTTTCAGGGGAGAACAAAACCGGATTACATACTCTACGACTTTGGTATCTCTTCATATCATTTCGAGAAAAGCGGGAAGGGTTTTACTTTTTCGGCTGATGAGCCTCTTGATATGAGTCTCGACGGAGAGGGTCTTACGGCATGGCATGTGATCAACAAATATCCGGTAAGGGAGCTGGAGAGAGTTTTCAAAGAGTACGGCGAGGAGAACTGGGCGGCTCACATTGCAAAGATCATTGTCGAGAGAAGGGCCCTTGAGCCTGTGAATACAACTGCGCAGCTTGCAAATATAGTTCTGGCTGCAATACCTAAGCATTTCCATGTGAAAAACATTCACCCTGCCACAAGAATTTTTCAGGGTGTACGGATAGAGGTTAACAGAGAGCTTCAGTCTATTGAAGAGGGTCTTAAAGGGGGATTCGAAGTTCTGGAGAGTGATGGAGTGATGATGGCAATATCATTTCATTCGCTTGAAGACAGAATCGTTAAGACATTTTTCAGAAGAATGAAGGACGGATGTCTCTGTACAGCTGAACCTCAGCACTGTTTGTGTATGAACAAACCGTTTATGAAACTTTTAAACAAGAAACCTCTGGAAGCTGAAGCGGATGAGGTTGCCTGGAACAACAGGTCCAGAAGCGCTAAACTCAGAGCAGCAGTAAAGCTGAGAGATATAGCAAAATGAAGTACTTCACCATTGTATTCATGATAAGCGTTTTCGTTGTCTTTTATGTCTGGCAGAATATCGAGATGATGAAGATTAAAATGGATTATAAAAAGCTTATCAGAACAGAGAAAGAGATAACTGTTGTTAATGATAAACTGAAGCTCGAATTTGAAAGACTCAGAAATTTCCGGTCTATCGGGGCGCATGCGGAGCAGAATAATCTTAAGCCAATTAGTCCTGCGGATCTTATAGTAATAAAAATAGATGAAGATGTTAAAAACGGTAAAAGTGAAAACGGCCAGAATGAAAATAAGTGAAATTATACAAAACTCCAGTGTAAGCATTAATTCGGTGGGCGGATTTAATGATTCGGAGATTATATCTATAGAGTACGATTCAAGAAAAGGGATAGAGGGATCTCTTTTTGCTGCTGTTGAAGGGTTTGAAAGTGACGGGCATTCATTTATTGAGAGTGCTGTTGATAACGGGTGCAGATGCATTCTGATCTCTGAGAAGAGACAGAGTGAATTTTCTCATCTTGCGGATAGAGGAGTTGTGATTCTTGTTTCAGACGACACAAGACGCGCTCTATCCGCAGTCTCTTCAGCTTTTTACGGTAATCCATCAGCGAAGCTCCATGTGACGGGGATTACCGGTACAAACGGGAAGACTTCAATTACATATCTTCTCGAAGCGGTTTATGCATCACAGGGTGTATCCTGCGGTGTAATAGGTACTGTAAATTACAGGTGGAAGGGGAAGACATTACCCGCGCCGAATACCACTCCTGAATCGAAGGATATACAGGAACTTCTAAAGACCATGCTTGATGATGGCGTTACTCATGTTATCATGGAGGTTTCATCTCACGCGCTTGAGCTTAACCGGGTTGATGACGTTGAATTCGACAGCGCGGTGTTTACAAATCTTACTGTTGACCATCTCGATTTTCATAAAACTATAGATGCCTACTTTAATGCGAAGAGAAGACTTTTCGATTTGATGGAGAAGAGCCCGAAGAAAAACAGAACTGCCGTTGTAAACATTGATGATGATTTTGGAAGAAAAATATACAGTGAAAAATCAAAGTATTCATACAGTATTAAGTCATTCGGTACTACCGGTGATGCTGATTTTAAAGCAATTGGGAACTCCATCGACAACAGAATCACCGGCGTAAGATACAGACTCTCATGCGATGCTACAAGCTATAATGTACAACTGAAACTTGCAGGCAGATTTCAGGTATACAATTCTTTAGCCGCTTTTGCATCGGCATACTATTCAGGCATTAACCGTGAGGCTGTTATCCGCGGGCTTGATTCACTCAAGGCTGTTCCGGGAAGGCTGCAGGTTGTGGAGTCAAAACTCGGATTCTATGCAGTTGTTGATTATGCCCATACAGGTGATGCTCTTCTTAAGCTTCTTCAGTCTATAAACGAGATGCCTCATAACAGAGTCATCGCAGTTTTCGGATGCGGCGGAGACCGTGACAAGACCAAGCGTCCGGTAATGGGAAAAATCGCCTTTGACAATTCTGACATCGCAATTGTAACAAGCGACAATCCCAGAACTGAAGATCCGGACCAGATCATCAAAGATATAACTGCCGGTATGGGGGATGGTGAATACGTTGTTGAGCCTGACAGAGAGCTTGCAATTGCTCTTGCGGTTCAGAGGGCTTCATCAGGTGATATAGTTGTACTTGCAGGGAAGGGGCACGAGGATTATCAGATCATAGGGAAGACAAAACGCCATTTTGACGACAGCGAAATGGTTGCAAAATATATGCGCGAGAGAGAAAAGGTTGAAGGGAACATTTAAAACAACCGCAGGGGAGATTGCTGCAGTAACCGGCGGAAAAATTATCTCCGGGAGTGCCGATGTTATCATTGAGACAATCTCAACAGATTCAAGGGAACTTGGCGAAAATACTCTCTTTATACCAATAGTCGGAGAGACCTTTGACGGGCACGACTTTATAAACGAACTCTCTGAAAAAAGAAAGATCGTCTGTTCTCTCACTATGAATGAGGGGTATGAAAAATCTGCAGTTGACTCCGGAACAGTTTTAATTCTCTGCGACAACACTCTTCACGCTCTCGGCAGAATCGGTAAATTCCACAGAGACAAGTTTAAGCCTGTGACTCTTGGAGTTACAGGTACCAACGGAAAGACCACAACAAAGGAACTGATCTATGCGGTTCTTTCATCTGCATATAAAACACATAAGAACATAAAAAATTATAATAATGAAATTGGTGTTCCATTCACACTACTTCAGCTTGATGAAAGCCATGAGGCTGCGGTAATTGAAATGGGGATGAATCATACCGGCGAAATCGAAAGATTGTCGCTGATGGTTTCACCCGATTTTGGTATGATAACAAATGTCGGCGCCGGGCATCTTGAATTTCTTGGAAGTATGGAGAATGTCGCCTTTGCAAAGTCCGAGATTATTAAAGGGATGAAAACCGGTTCTACTCTCATAGTTAATAAAGATACCGAATGTTTTCATATAATAAAAAAACTCGCCGATGAAAGCGGTATAAAACTTTTCAGATACGGACTTGGAGCTGATGCCGATCTCCGTCCCGATTCATTTAAGCTCACTGCTGAAAAAACAGTTGTTGTATACAAAAAAGAGACAGTAACCGTCCCGTTATACGGTAAACATAATGTTTATAATATTCTTGCAGCGCTCTCCGCGGCTGAAATGTTGAATATAAAAATATCCCGGGCGGCGGAAGCCCTTTCTAATTTCGTAAATGTCGGCGGCAGAAGTGAAATTATTGACAGGGAATACACTGTTATTAATGATACCTATAATTCTAATCCTCTCTCATCGCTATTTGCTCTTGAATCGGTCTGTGAAGTTTTTCCGGGTCGGAGGAAAATTGCTGTTCTTGCCGATATGAAAGAGCTTGGAGAATCATCCTGTGTTTACCATGTTAAAGTGGGGGAGTTTGCAGGGGCGAGAAAGTTCGATCATCTTCTTTTTTATGGGGAGATGGCGGAGTATTACGAAAAGGGAGCTTTGTCTGCCGGTATGAATCCGTCATCGGTTAAGATTTTCGATACTAAAGAAGATATAGCCGATTACCTGAAAGGGTATCTGAAAGAGAGGGATGTTGTTCTTGTGAAGGGTTCCAGATCCATGAAAATGGAAGATGTAGTTAACAGACTTATTGCATGAGGTAAAAAAAGATGTTTTATCATCTGATACTGCCGTTAAAAGAGTATGTTTCATTTTTTAATCTTTTCAGATATATAACTTTCAGGTCTATGGCTGCGGCTGTAACCGCGCTGATACTTGTTCTTATTCTGGGGAATATAATTATCAGATGGCTTCAGAGGCTTAAACTTGGCGAGGAGATCAGGGCGCTCGGTCCGGAAAGTCATAAGGCAAAAGCAGGTACACCCACAATGGGTGGAGTCATCATTATAGGAGCAGTAATTGTTTCCATGCTTCTCTGGGGGAATTTCAGTAATCATTATGTTGTAATACTTATGATTGCCACTCTTATGCTTACCACTCTTGGATTTGTTGATGACTATATCAAATCAGTGCGAAAGCAGAAGGATGGAGTTAATGCCAGGGTAAAACTTTTATTTCAGATTCTCATTGCTGCAGGTGTTGCCTGCTGTGTATATTTTTTCCCGTCAAACGCAAAGGAAGCGGCAACTATTTATATTCCGTTTATAAATAATGCCATATTAAATCTTGGTGCAGTCTGGATTGTATTTGCGGTGATAGTAATTATCGGAAGTTCAAACGCTGTTAATCTTACAGACGGACTTGACGGGCTTGCAACGGGGACTGTTGCAATAGTGGCGGTTACACTTTCAATTATGACATATCTTACAGGGAATATTAAAGCAGCAGATTATCTTTTAATTCCATATATAGCTCACAGTGCCGAACTTACGGTCTTTTTATCAGCACTGACCGGTGCTCTTATCGGTTTTTTATGGTTCAACAGCAATCCGGCAACTGTGTTTATGGGTGATACCGGGTCCCTGGCTCTCGGCGGGATTATCGGGATTGTTGCAGTAATGATTAAGAAAGAGATTTTTCTTTTTATAGTCGGAGGGGTTTTTGTAATTGAGGCTCTTTCGGTTATTATACAGGTTGCTTCATTTAAGTCCAGAGGGAAAAGAGTATTTAAAATGGCTCCCATTCATCATCACTTTGAACTTTCAGGTTGGCCTGAACAGAAGGTTGTAGTCAGGATGTGGATTCTTGGACTGCTCCTTGCCATACTCGGACTCGCGTCTCTTAAAATTTTATAGAAGGTTGAAGTTAATGGCTGAAGATTATAAAAAAGTTCTGGTTGTAGGTCTCGGTTACAGAACCGGTGTTGCCGCTGCGGGATTTCTCTCCGCCCGGGGAGCCGATGTCACTGTATCCGATATGAAGAGCGAAGAAGAACTTAAAGATCTTATAGCAAAACTCGATAAGTCTGTAAAAGTAATCGCCGGACATCAGAGACCAGAAATACTCGATGCGGGATTTGATCTTATAGTTCTCAGCCCCGGAGTACCTGCGGGTATACCTTTAATACAGGTGCATTCCGGAACATGAAAGGGAGCTTCATCGGCATCACCGGAACAGACGGCAAATCTACAACTACAAGTCTTACCGGGCATATATTCAAAGAACTCGGATTTGACACATTCATAGGCGGAAACATCGGCATACCGCTTATTTCGTTTGCCGATAGGACAACAGATAAAACTGTAACTGTAATTGAACTCTCTTCGTTTCAGCTCGAAACTGTCGACACATTCAAACCGGATGTAGCTGCAATACTAAATGTAACTCCGGATCACCTTGACCGGTACGATGGGATGGAGGGATACTTCGAGGCAAAAAAACGTATCTTCAAACATCAGGACAATAATGATTTTTTCATTTATAACAGGGATAATGAAATTCTTGAAAACAGCAGAATGGATTACCCTTCGAACACATTGACTTTTTCAATTGACGATGACAGCGCCGATTCTTTCTACAGAATGTTATGGCCTCGCTCCTTATGGTAACTTCTCTGCATAAAAAACTGAAACTCGAGCCCGATTTTGAAATGATCGCAGCGGCATGCTACTCTTTCAGCGGCCTTGAACACCGCATGGAGCTTGCCGGTGAATACATGGGTAGAACTTTTGTTAACGATTCAAAGGCTACAACAATCGGTGCTGTTGAGATGGCGGTGAAAAGCATCAGAGATAAAGGTGTACTGATAATCGGCGGAAGAACCAAGGGTGATGATTATTCAAGACTCAGAGATATCGTCGGCGAAAAAGCGAGATGCATTGTAGTTATAGGTGAATCGAGCGATATGTTTTCAGATATTTTCAGCGGCTTCAATGTTGTAAGGGCATCTTCAATGGAGGATGCGGTTGTGAAGTCGATGAAAAATTCTGAAGAGGGTGACATGATTCTTCTGTCGCCGGCATGTGCTTCATTCGATATGTTCAGCAGCTATGACGAAAGAGGAAAAGTTTTCAAGGAGAGTTTCAGAAAACTGATCAAGGGGGAGATCTCTTGGATCTGAAAGACGTACTCGATACAAGGAGAAAAGGGGAGCCCGATCTGGTTCTCTTTGTTGCAATCTTTACCCTTGCGGGTATAGGCCTTGCAATGAGTTACAGTGCCAGTGCTGTCTACGCTTTCCGTGTATTCGGTGATTCATTTTATTTTCTGAAACGCCAGATGGCATGGGCGGTTATAGGTCTTATCGCGCTGTTTGTTTTTCAGAAGATAGATTACCGTGAGTATGTGAAGCATACAAAAATCATGCTTTTTGTCTCTATTCTGATGCTTCTGATTGTTCTTATCCCTGGATTGGGGTCCAGTGTTAAGGGCTCTTCGAGATGGATAAGTATCGGACCCGCTAATCTGCAGCCTTCGGAGTTTGTAAAACTGGCAGTTGTAATATATCTTGTGAAAGTCTATTCATCGGAAACAAAGGAGAATCATGTAATACAGCTTCTTGTACCGATGCTGGTTATAGCATTTATTTTTTTACTGGTGTTGATCCAGCCCGACTTTGGAACAGCAATGGATCTTCTTGTTATAACCGTGTTTATTCTTTTTGTTTCAGGTTTCCCTCTGTTATACATATTATCTCTTTTTATTGTAAGTATTCCCATGTTCTATCTCTTAATATATCAGGTTTCATACAGGTGGGACCGGGTTCTCGCCTATCTTGATCCTTATCTCGACAGATATGGTATCGGTTACCATGTTATACAGTCCTTTACAGCGTTTAAAATGGGGGGGCTTCTTGGTGTCGGTCTCGGTTTTGGAACACAGAAGATTGCCAGACTCCCAGAGCCTCATACCGACTTTATTTTCGCGGTAATAGCCGAAGAGACAGGTCTACTTGGTACAATTTTTCTTGCACTTCTATTCTGTTTCGTTTTCTGGAGAGGGATTCTTATAGCTCTTCATGCGCCGGATGATTTCGGGAGACTCCTTGCAGTCGGTTTAAGTCTTCTCATTACAGTGCAGGCTTTTATTAACATGGGAGTTGTAACAGGCGCGCTCCCCACAACAGGTATACCGCTCCCGTTTATCAGCTACGGGGGGTCATCGCTGCTCACTAATATGATCGCTGCGGGAATACTCTTAAACATTTCCAGATACAGAGAAGTATCAGTCCGTGAAGTTCAATTTGAAGAGGTATGGAGTCATGAGTAAAAATATACTGATAATAGGCGGGGGAACCGGAGGACATATCAGTCCGGGAATCGCTCTTTACGAAAAACTTGGTGAAGAGGGTAATATGAGCCCGCTTTTTCTTACAGGTAAAAATGATTTAAGATTCGGTTCATTTACAGATATAGACAGCAGCAGATTGTTTACATATAACGCGCCTTCACTTACAGTTAATCCGTTTAAAATACCGGGGTTTCTGCTCAGGTTCGCCGGAGCGGTTTTGAAAACAGTAAGAATTATCAAAAAGAACAATGTATCCGCGGTAGTAGGGATGGGTGGATATGTTTCCGCTCCGGCGCTTGTTGCTGCGGGAATCAGTAAAGTTCCTCTTTTTCTCTGTGAGCAGAATACTGTTCCAGGAAAAGTAACATTAAAGTTCGAGAAAAAGTGCGAAAAGATTTTCGGAACATTCCCTGACTCAACATCCTATCTTAAAATGCCGGAGAAGTATATTCATTGCGGGAACCCCATTAGAAACAACGTGCTTGTTCAGACTCCGAAGAGTGAAGCGAAAAAAGCTTTTCATCTGGAGCATTGCGATAAAGTTATACTTATAATCGGCGGAAGCCAGGGCGCTGTAAAGCTTAACAATCTTGTTCTGGAATTAAAAAAAGCCTATCCGCGTGAGTTTAAAAACATAGGGATAATCTGGAGTACCGGGGATTATTCCTTTGACGAGTATAAACAGAAGTCACAGAATGAAGTTGAGGCGGGATCGATATACATCTCCCCATATATCAAAAGAGTAGGCAAAGCATACCGTGCATGCGATATCTCCATATCAAGATCGGGAGCCGGAGTTATGATGGAACTTGCCGCTGCCGGTGTACCGTCTATACTTATCCCTTATCCGCATGCTGCAATGGATCATCAGAGTAAGAACGCCGATTCATTTGCTGCTGCAGGGGCTGCCGTTAAGATTTCAGATGAAGATGCAGTCGCTGAAAAAGTTGCGCCGATACTCTTTGATCTGCTCAATAATCCGAGAAAACTGAAAACCATGTCAGACTGCGCAAAGCAGGCTTCAAAAATTGATGCAGCTGATGTGATTGTGAAAAATATAAAAGAAATATTAGGGTCGCAGAGGTAATTAAGTTGTTCAGAAAATCAAAAAAAATGCATTTCATAGGTATCGGCGGAATCGGCATGAGCGGGATTGCCGAGATACTTATGAATTTAGGATATGAAGTATCAGGGTCGGATCTTAAATCATCGGAACAGACTAAGAGACTTGAATCACTTGGAGCAAAAGTATTCATAGGGCATTTCCCTTCGAATATAACAGATTATCATGTTGTTGTAACATCAAGTGCCATTGATTACAGTAATCCGGAAATAATTGAAGCAAGAAAAAGAAGTATCCCCATTATACACAGATCTGAAATGCTTGCCGAACTTGTCCGTCTTAAGCATGGAATCGGTGTTGCCGGTACTCACGGGAAGACAACAACTTCATCAATGCTTGCATCTGTACTTAACGATGGAGGGATGAACCCCACGGCAGTAATCGGAGGGAAGGTTTTCAATTTCGGATCCAACGCAAGAGTGGGAGAGGGTGAGTATATAGTATTTGAAGCTGACGAGTCTGACGGATCTTTTCTTAAACTCCTCCCCAGTATTGCAATTGTTACCAACATCGATGCGGATCATATGGATCACTATAAATACTTTGAAGCGGTGAAGGATGCTTTCCTCACATATATAAATAATATCCCCTTCTACGGATATTCAGTGCTCTGCCTGGATGATAATATTATCAGAGAACTCCTTCCGCGTGTTGAGCGTCCCTTTTATACATACGGGTTTAACGAAGATGCAGACTTTACAGCGCACAATGTACGTATGGAGAACGGTAAAACATGTTTTACCTGTAATTATAAAAAAGAACCCGTGGGAGAGTTTGAACTCTCACAGCTGGGGAATCATAATGTCCTTAACTCTCTCTCTGTAATTGCAGTTGCGCTGGAGCTTGGTCTGAAGTATGAAGCAATCCGTGACGGACTGAAAAATTTCGAAGGGGTAGGGCGCAGACTTGAGAGAGTGGGCGAAAAGAACGGCATATTAGTAATGGATGATTACGGTCACCATCCTACTGAAATAAGAGCGACACTCTCAGCACTTAAAAGTCTCGGGAGAAGAATTGTTGTAATATTCCAGCCGCACAGATATTCAAGAACGGAACTTCTCTGGGATGAATTCGGTCAGTCATTTGCTCATGCAGATGAGGTTTTTCTTGCGGATATTTATCCCGCCGGTGAAGATCCTATCGACGGAGTCTCCACTGAACTGATCTGCCAGGCTGTTAAAAAACATGAAAACAGAGACGCGCATCATGTCCGTAAATTTGAAGATATAGCCGCATCAGTAGTTGAGGTTCTGAAAAAGGGTGATGTGGTAGTTACACTTGGAGCAGGGGATATCCATAAAATCGGACCTGCTATACTTGAGCTGATTAAGTGAGTTAATGTGAATCTGAAAAGAGTTATATTGCTGATAATTTTTACCTTAAGTGCCGCGGTACTTACCGGATCTGATTCATCAATCTATGTTGAGCGGATTGAATTCAGAGGTGTAAAAAATATTGATAAATATGACATCATCAGAAGTGCAAAAGCGAAAGTGTCGGAAAAGGGTATAATTGTAAACGTTGATTACCTCAAAGAGGTTATGAACGGCAGCGTAATGATAGAGAATTATGATGTTGATATTGAAAATAATCTGCTGATTATAACAATTGAGGAAAAATATCCTCTTTTTATGGTGCTGAGAGTCGAAAAAAATATAAGTGTACCCTGTCTTGTTGACGAAAAACAGAATGTTTTAGATTCAGGGCGATTTTTCAGAACAGATATGCCGATAATAATTACAGAGAAGGAATTCTTTGAAAGCGATGCCGGGAGCGAATATGTGAAGGTTCTGTTTGATAATCTTTTACAACTCGGCAGAGAAAAGGCGCATTTTTCAGGAGAACTTGCCGAGATAGAGATTAATAACGGCGGAGATCTGAGAGTTAAACTGAAAAGCAGAAAAACAGATTTTATTATAAAAAATGATTTGAACGGTTTCAAAAAAATTGAGAAGAGTGCCGCTTACCTTGATGCGGTAAATTCTTATCCTGAGATTTTAAATCTCAAAGATAAGAGAGTACTCATCAGGCAGTAACGGAGAGGTTAATGTATGGAAGATATTATTGTCGGTCTTGACATCGGAACAACAAAAACATGCGCGGTCATAGGTTACCTGAATGAAAATAATCAGGTAGAGGTTGCAGGTGTGGGCGTTGCACCATCACGCGGTTTAAAAAATGGAGTGATAGTCAATATAGACAATACTTCAGCGTCAATAGTGAAAGCGATTGAAGACGCGGAACTTATGGCCGGATATGAGGTGAGCAGCGTTTTTGTCGGTATCAGCGGGCAGCATATTAAGGGTGAAAACTCGAAAGGTGTTGTTGCGATAGCCAATAGAAACAGAACAATATCAACTCTGGAAGTGAAAAGAGTAATTGAGGCTGCTCAGGCGATTGTAATCCCTGTTGATCGTGAGATTATGCATGTTCTTTCAAAGGAATTTTCTGTTGATGATCAGATGGGTATAAAAGATCCCGTTGGAATGAGCGGAGTAAGGCTTGAGGCTGAGGTTCATATAATCACCGCGGCTACCACAAGCATTCAGAATATGATAAAGTCCGTAGCTAAAGCGGGTTTTCAGCATAGAGATATAGTTTTTAATCCAATCGCTTCAGCTGACGCGGTAATCGGACGTGATGAAAGGGATCTTGGAGTTGCACTTGTCGATATCGGCGGCGGAACAACTGATATAATTGTTTATCTCGAAGGCGGAGTCGCATACTCCTCTGTTCTGCCGGTTGGAAGCATTCACATAACAAACGATATATCGATAGGGCTCAGAACATCAATTGAGTCTGCTGAAATGATAAAAAAGAAGTACGGATGCGCCGAACTCTCGCTGGTTGACGCTTCCGAAATGGTCGAAGTCCCCTCAGTGGGCGGGCGGGCTCCGCGGAGACTCTTCCGTCAGGAGCTTACACAGATTATTCAGCCCCGTGTAAGCGAGATAATGGAGATGATTGACCATGAATTGATGAAAAGCGGAAGAAAAGATATGCTGGCCGCGGGAATTGTCCTCACCGGAGGCGGAAGCATGCTCGATGGTTGTATTGAAGCGGCTGAAAGAGTGTTTAATATGCCTGTGCGTATTGGAACACCGGCAGATATAGTTGGTCTCAAGGATGTAGTAGCGACTCCGCAGTTTGCTAACGGAGTCGGTCTTCTGAAGTATGGAATAAGAATGAACAAGTTCAGAGGGCAGGGTAAGTACAGCAGGAGTAAAACAGGTTTAATGGATAGGCTTAAGAAAGTATTTGAGGAGTATTTGTAATTTTTTTTAACAAATCGGGAATATGTATAAAACTGATTTGACAAATAAAATTAATCTTTTTACTATAAATACTTTATTAGCTATTGTAATTATTAATTCTATTTTAATTAATTTAAACCACTTTCTGTTTTAAAGTTTTTAAACATTTTTTGTTTGTCACCCTGAGTTTGTCGAAGGGTAAACAGTGGAAATTGATTATGCTTCGACAGGCTCAGCATGACATGTTTCATCATCAGACGAGTGAAGATTAGTTTAAAAGTAAAAATGGAGTCAGGTGAATTAGATTCAAATGTAGATTTAAAGACTGAATTCTAATGAGACATAACGTTGTAAAAATAAATAAAGACCGGACCGGGAGGGTACATGTTCAAACTGGAAGAAGAAAGACCATTGTCGACAATTATTAAAGTTATCGGTGTTGGCGGAGCGGGCACCAATGCTGTTAACAGAATGATTGCCACAGGTATGGAAGGCGTTGAGTTTATCGTTGCCAATACGGATGCGCAGCAGCTTCGTGATTGTCTGGCACAGGAGAAGATCCAGCTCGGATCTAAACTAACCAGGGGACTTGGGGCGGGTGCAAATCCTGAAATAGGCAGGGAAGCTGCTAATGAAGACCGTGATAAAATCAGCAAATCTCTCAAGGGAGCTGATATGGTTTTCATAACCTCAGGAATGGGGGGCGGAACAGGTACCGGTGCTGCACCGGTTGTGGCGGAGATAGCAAAAGAGCTGGGCGCTCTTGTTGTCGGCGTGGTTACAAAACCGTTTAAAGTTGAGGGTAAAAGAAGGATGTCGCAGGCTGAAGAGGGGATTAAAAACCTCAAAAGCAAGGTGGATACTCTTATTACTATACCCAATGACCTTCTTCTTAAAATAATCGACAGAAAAACTCCGATTGAAGATGCTTTCAAACTTGCCGATGATATTCTCCGTCAGGGTGTGCAGGGTATAGCCGATCTTATTATGGTTACAGGCCTTGTTAATGTTGACTTTGCCGATGTAAGAACTGTAATGAAGGAGACCGGGGATGCTCTTATGGGTGTCGGTATCGGTACCGGTGAGAATAAGGCTCTTGAGGCGACTATGATGGCGATTAACAGCCCGCTTCTCGAAGAGACAAGTATTGAAGGTGCAAAGGCCGTACTGATAAATATAGCCGGCGGAAATGACCTTTCTCTGCATGAAGTGAATGAAGTTACAAATGAAATAACAAGACAGGTAGATCCTGATGCTAATATAATTTTCGGTACTACTGTAGATCCGGCTCTGGATGATAAAGTGCGGATAACTGTAATAGCAACAGGATTCGACCGTAAAAAGAATATGCTTTCTGTCAATACGGTGAACAGCATCAAACCCAGGGAGACAGTGAGAGAGATGCCGCGGGAGAATGGAACATCATTAACTCTCATCGACGGCAGACAGGAGCCTCAGAAACCGAAACCCGCCGTTGCAGGAAGAACTTTTACTCTCGATTATGATAAAAAGAGAGGACGGGACTTTGCAAACGAAGATCTCGATATCCCGGCATTTTTAAGACGTATGAGCGAATAATACCAGCCCGATATAATGGCTGCCTGTAAAAAGGGAGCCATATTTTTATTTCTGCAGAAGTAATTCAGCTTTTCTGTCCAGATAGTAATATCTGGGACCGCTTTTACCGGATGAAGCTCTGGTCTCTCCAAACCATTCTACAGTAATTCTACTCTCCGGGATATCAAGGGATCTGATCAGACGGGCGACACTCTGTGCGCGTTTCATGCTTAATCTGTCATTTACTTCTGCCGGTCCCGCCGGATCTGTGTAGCCTGAAATTATAATAGTGAGTTCCGGGTCGTTCCGCATAAGCTCAACAAGCCTGTGTATTCCGGGGATATACTCCAGGGGTACATCATGGGAATTGAATTTGAAATAGACAGTTTTAAGGAATGGCTGGACCGGTTTTTCATCTCCGCCTTTAACTAACGGGTTTTTTATTACTGCATCGATACAATCACCGTTTTTCGTATCTTTTCCGGATTTTTTTTTCACGTAGAGTTTAATATTCATTGTTTCACCGGGAGAGATATTTACTTTAACAGGGCAATTCTGATACCCCTTTGAAAGCGGTTCAATAACGATTGAATCGGCGTCATCTTTCGGGTATAATATGAAACTCCCTTTATAACCGGTTTTAATTTCAATTCTTCTCAAGCTCACTGATTCCTTCTCTCTCTCCCCCATGAGGGTAATTCTGAACAGACTGTTTTTCAGAACTTTACCGTCAGTTTTATCTATTGCTGTTATATTAAGAACGGATTGCCTGTTTTGAGCAGCCTCTTTTATTACAGGAACAGAGACTCCGGCAGATGGGATTGACGAGTAAAGGTCAAACTTTCCGTATCCCCCCGCTTTGTTTGAGCTTAATATTGTATTCTTCTCTGATTCGGAATAATACATGTCATCGTATGAAGTATTAATCTCTTTCCCGGCATTAACCGGATTTGTGAAATTATTCCCTGATTTTGTAGTATAATAGATGTCCCATCCCCCGGAGCCCCCGGGTCTTCTCGATGCAAAATAGTATCTCCCCGATTTATATGATGGTCTGAAACCGATTTCGTAATTGCCTGAATTGATTGATGCAGGGAGCTCTTTCACATCTTTAAACTCCCCGCCATCGAGTTTTGCAGAGTATATCTTTGCTCTGGCGGGATTATTGTAAGGCCATCTTGTGAAATATAAGGTCTCACCGTCGGCACTCAGTCCCGGAGCTCTCTCGTTCATATAAGTGTTCACTCTCCCTTTTAAAAGCTCCGGTTCTGTCCATTTACCGCTCACCAGTCTTGATATGTACAGATCAAAAGTAATTCTTTTTCTTCCGTCAGAGGTTGCCGATGAGGATACTCCGCCGGGTCTGTCCGATGAAAAAATTATAGTCCTGCCGTCAGCGGAGATAAAGGGTGTTTCATCATTGGCATCTGAATTTATAGCAAAAATAGGGTATGGATCTCCCCATAATCCGTTTTTATTCTTACAGATGAAAATATTATGGGATTTCTCCCCAGGCATTTGGGAGTTGAAAACAGCTGTACTGCCATCTCTGGTGATTGAGGGGGCGTAATCATCTCCGGCAGTATTAATCCTCGTTGTTAGATTAAAAAGAGATGATGTTTTCTGAGAATATGCCGTGGTTAAAATCAGAACCGCAGCAGCAGATATTGTCAGTACGGAAATATATTTTTTTGTTTTTGGATTCATTTTAATCTCCCCCCCCATCCGCCCGTTGGGCACCTTCCCCATGGTGAGATGGGGAAGGCTTAATAATATTATAGAAAATATACAATACATTATAGCGGTTAACGAATGAATTAGTACAATCAGCTCTTCGACTCCGCTCAGGGATCGTAATTTAACGCTGGCTGAGCGGAGTCGAAGCCTGAAGTCAGTATTATTGCAATCGTACAATATATTAGTATATTATAATTAAAATTATCTCTGTAAACAATAAATTAGCGGGTAAATAAATAATTTAACTTTGCGGCTAAAATAACGATAATAAGAACAGCAACCGGAGGATAGTGATGCGTTTAAATATGAAATTTTACCCATTAGCTATGTTACTCGTAATTATAATCAGCGGCACAATTTATGCCCGTGAAAGCTATGAAGATTATATGAACCAGAGTGATAATAAGAGCTATAATAAAAATATAGAGATAAGACGTGATAAACCTCTTTCTGAAGTCAGGCCGGAAGATAGAGAAGAGCTGCTTGATGAGCTCAGAGGCGCTGTCCGTGAAGAGCTTGATCAGAGCATTAAAGATGAAAAAGATGGTAAGGAAAAAAATTTAAATCAGAGCAAATTTGTTGAAGAGGTCAGGAGTATAATAAAAGAGGAGATTGAGGATGCTATAAGAATAAAGCAGAGTAAGTATCTCCGGAAGTATACAGTCGAACTTGGAGGATTTGTTTCTTATCAGGCCAAGGGTGTCGATTCGGATGAGCAGGATAATAATAATATTCTGAAAGTCTTTCCTCAGTTTGCCTTTTTTGTAAATAACAATATTGCACTGGCTTTAAAGGGTGAGGCGGAATTCAATCTTACTAATGATACTCAGGCTTATTCAGGCGGGGCCGGTCCGCAGTTTATTTTCGGTATTACAAAAAGGGATGATGTCTGTTTCTACGCCGAGATTATGGCAGGTGTCAGCAGAAATTCACAGATCAGCGATGAGATCGGTTACAGGTATTCCAACGGTTTCGGATTGAAGTTTGTACTTTCAAGCGGAGTTATTTTTAATACCGGCGTACAGCTGGTTTTTGACAATCTCGGGCAGAATATGACCGGATTTCAGACTGTAGTTGTTCCGACAATCGGTATTACCGCATGGTTTTAGAAGGGGAATTTTTTGTTTGAAAGCAGTTATAAAGAATCTGATGTAAATAAAGTCAATGATTTTGTAGAACATCTTCTTTCCAGTCCGGGAATTAAATCTGAACCTCTCCTTGCCGGTGAGAAGAAGATTGTGCACTTCATTGCTCAGAATCTGCCCAGTCTCAAAATTACTTTTAGAAATAGTCGGTTTTTCCCTCATCTCGAATTTAATCAGGTGCTGGAACTTATTTCTGAAAATCTATATTCAAGAGTATCCGGTGTTGTCCTTCCGGTTATTAATGAGTTTATTAATAATGCAGATTTTAAAATTATGGATAAATTTTCAGATGCCGGTACAGTTTCAGATAAATTCAGAAGAGAGAGACTCCACGATTTTGTTCAGATTATCTTCAGTGACCGTGATTCCAGATTCAACATGACCGGCACTTTTAATATTTTTAAATATTCTGTCATTGAAAAGTATATGGAAGAGATATTCAAAAGGCGTGACTATCTATATCATGAACTTACCGGAGCAGAGAATTTAAAAATTGAATTATCTGAGTATATTATTCTTCTGAAAACAATGCTTCTTATCAGAAATAAAGTATACATGAAGCTTCCGCTTGATCCTTCGGATCCGGATAAAAAAATATCTGTAAACGATATAGGGAATGACCGTGAAATGATTCGTTCATATGTTAATTCCATTGTAGAATACATGATCCCCATACTCCCGGGAATTCCGGAGAAGTTTATCCGGCTTGCTGTAAAATCAGCATTCAGAGCCGATTTGCTTGAGCAGAATGAGATATCTTCTAAGCTTATATTTATTTTAAACTCAAGATTTAATAATTACAAACATATTTCAAAAACTGACAGGGGTGCAGAATCACCTGATGAAAGCTGGTTTGCTGTTGCCTTGAAAAATGCCGGTTATTACGGATATGACAGGCTGATACTCGATGCTCTCTATCTTATAGCTGGAGAAAATAACTGGTGACCGGAATGAATAAACAATCTGATGTTAAAAAAGTTTTAGAAACACTTATTACTGCGGCTGTAGTACTGGTTGTTATTCAGACACTGCTCTATGAATTCAGCCGGTATGATCACTGGAGTGTCCGCTCACGGAATATTCTGCTTATAGCAGGATTCTTTTTTGACCTGATATTTTCAATTGAGTTTACAGTAAGGTCTCTTTTAAGTGGTAGAAGAGGGGGATTTTTATCATATATAAAATATGAAAGGGGATGGGTTGATTTTTTATGTTCATTCCCAATTCTGATTCTCGATTCCGCCCCGTCATTATTTTTTCTGCTTTCAGGGGATGTTAATACCGGTACCGGCGTAATTGCAGGAATGAATGCCTTTAGGGCTATGAGGATTACCCGGTTACTCCGGCTTAACGGATTAATAAAGATTGGCGGTAAATTTAATTATACCGGGTCGAAGATGGCCAGTCATCATATTTCAGTAATAACAACCACTGCTGTATTTACAATAGTTTTGGTGATCATTATTTTTACTTTTATCTTCGGGACATCCACTTTGCAATTTTCAAAGGAGCGTTCGGAGGGGTATATAAAGCTTGCGGATGGGCTGAAAAGAGTATCGGACATGAACGGCTCGGGATTTAGAGAGACATCGGAGAGTCTGTTTCTGGCAGATAATAATATTATTAAAATTATATATTCAAACGGAACAGTAGTTGAAAAGATAAGTGATACGGAATTCAGGAGG
>PGXT01000066.1:0-12432 GCA_002839285.1 Spirochaetae bacterium HGW-Spirochaetae-5
GATTAAGAGTAATGATTTAATTATATCCGATTACAATAGAGCCTTTCGGATTTTAAACTCTTACTTGAAAAATGAGGTTTATTATATGAAATCTTCGGGTAAAAACAGGATTGCAGTTGTTGACGCATGCCGGACACCTTTTATCCGGTCGGGGACAGACTTTTATAATCAGATGGCCTGGGAACTGGGGCGTTATGCTGTTAAGGGTCTAATTGCCCGGACAGGAGTTGACCCGTCTGTTATTGATTATGTGGTTATGGGGACAGTAATGGCCGATATCTCCACGACCAATGTGGCCCGTGAGATTATGCTTGGAGCGGGTCTTCCCGGTTCAATCCCTGCTCATACATGTACAGCTGCATGTGTATCTTCAAATATTGCAGTAACATCAGCCTGCGAAATGATAATCTCAGGTCAGGCCGATGCTGTAATTGCAGGTGGTACTGAATCCTTTTCCGATCCCGATATTAAAATTTCCAGGCGGTACCGCCGCTTTATCCTCGATCTGACAATGTATAAAAAACCGAAAACTCTGGCCGGGAAATTAAGGCTTCTTAAGGGGATGAAGCTTACCGATTTTTTTATCCCGGAAACTCCTGCCATTGCCGAATACTCAACGGGGCTTACCATGGGTGAAAATGCCGACAGACTTGCAAGGCGCCTTGGTATAACAAGAGAGGAGCAGGATAGTTACGCATGCCGTTCGCACCGTAGAGCTATTGAGGCGGCGAAAAAGGGTTTAATGAAAAATGAAATTGTACCCGTTGTGGTTCCCGGCAGCGGCAGGGCTGTTACCGTGGATAACGGTCCCCGTGAGGATGCATCTATGGAAAAACTCTCAAAGGGGAGGCCTGTATTTGAAAGGCGGTATGGTTCTGTAACCGCCGGGAACTCCTCATTTCTGTCTGACGGCGCTTCGGCTGTTCTGGTTATGAAAGAGTCAAGGGCTAAGCAGCTGGGGCTGAAGCCCCTTGCTTATATACATTCATATGCTCAGGCCGGTTCCGATCCCTGGGATGAGCTTCTCCTCGGGCCTGCTTTTGCAACGGCACTGGCTTTGAAGAGATGTGGTCTGAAACTCTCTGATATTAAAGTCTTCGAGATCCACGAGGCATTTGCGGCGCAGATTCTTGCAAATATACGCTACATGGAGTCCGATAAATGGGGGCGTGAAAGCCTGGGTCTTAAAGGGAGGATGGGTTCGTTCAACGAGGATCTTTTTAATACACGCGGGGGATCACTCTCTCTGGGGCATCCCTTCGGCGCTACAGGGGGGAGGCTAATCGCCTCGTGCTGCAGCCGTCTGAAAGATGAGGGTAAACGCTTTGGTCTGGTTGCCGGATGCGGCGCCGGTGCGATAGGAAACGCGATAATTCTTGAAAATGCCGGGTTGAGGTGATACGATGAAATATCTGACTTTTGAAAAAACAGAAGATGGAATTGCAGTTGTAACAATAGATTGTCCCGGACAGAAAGTTAATACAATTTCATCGGGGCTTATGGGTGATGTTGAAGCTGTACTTGATAGAATAGAAAAAGACAGCTCGGTCCGCGGTGTTGCAGTTTTAAGCGCGAAAGATAATAATTTTGTTGCCGGAGCCGACCTTTTTGAACTTAAAAAAATGAAGACTTCGGAAGAGGTTCTTTCGTATATGTCAAAGGGGCATCATATTCTCAACCGGATAGAGAATATGAAGATCCCATTTGTTGCATGTATAAACGGCACATGTCTCGGCGGAGGGCTTGAGATTGCCCTTGCGTGCCATTACCGTATTGCTGTTAATTCACCCGATGTTGTCATCGGGTTTCCTGAAGTGCAGCTGGGGCTGCTCCCGGCCGGCGGAGGATGTCAGCGTCTTACACGGCTGATCGGCCTGACTTCGGCTCTCCCCATGATGCTTACAGCAAAGACTCTTCGTGCAAAAAAGGCACGGAAATTGGGTATAGTTGATGAGCTTGTTCCGCTTTACGGATTGAAGGAGACTGCTCTTAAAATAACCGCCGGGCTTATAAAAAAAGGGAGGATTCTCCGTAAACGCAAAAGGGGCTTAGTAAGTTTTCTGCTGGATTCTACTTCTCCCGGCCGGGCAATTGTATTTTCACAGGCCAGGAAGATGGTTACCCGGCAGACAAAGGGGTGTTATCCTGCTCCATATGCAGTCATTGATGCCGTTGAATACGGATTGAAGAGAGGTAAAGAGGCAGGCTTGCAGAGAGAGATTGAACTCTTCGGGGAGTTGGTGATTTCACCCGAGTCTAGAGCACTGCAGAGTCTTTTTACAGGAATGCTTGATCTTAAAAAAAATCCGAAGAAGAACCTGGCGCGGAGAACCGGAAAACTTGCTGTTATCGGGGCCGGACTTATGGGGCAGGGGATTGCCTCTGTGTCAACACCGGTATGTGATACCATACTGATGAAGGATATGAATTTAGATGCATCTGCAAAGGGGATGAAAGAGATATGGAAAGGGTTGAGTAAACGCGCCGAGTCGGGAGCGATATTTCCATTCGAGCGTGACGTACAATACGGCAGACTTGTCCCCTGTGACGATTATCAATATTTCAAAAATACAAATATTGTTATAGAAGCTGTATTTGAGGATCTTGCGCTTAAGCGGAAAATTCTCTCCGATGTGGAGTCGGCAGCGGGTGACAGGACAATCTTCGCTTCCAACACGTCAGCTATTCCCATAACTGATATAGCTAAGGGATGCGGAAGACCTGCGAATGTAATAGGGATGCACTACTTTTCGCCTGTACCGAAGATGCCCCTTCTTGAGATTATCACTACGGCTAAAACCGCACCATGGGTAACTGCAAGCGCTCTGGATCTTGGAATTGCTCAGGGGAAAACATGTATTGTCGTAAAGGACGGGCCCGGTTTTTATACAACAAGGATCCTTGCCCCAATGCTTAATGAGGTTATGCTTCTTATCGAGGAGGGTGCTGTTCCCGATGAAATTGACAGGGCAATGAGGCAGTTCGGTTATCCCGTAGGTCCCGCGGCTCTTATTGATGAAGTCGGTATAGATGTTGGAGCGCACGTTGCCGGTGAGCTGGGTCCCATGTTTATTAAACGTGGAAATCCCGCTTCAGAGGGGATCCCTAAACTCTATGCTGAAGGGTATATGGGGAAAAAGAACAGGAAGGGTCTATACCGTTACGATGTTAAAAAGAAGAAGGGGGTTAAAATTCCCGATGAAAGAGTCTATGCCATTCTCGGCGGAGCACCGCGGAAGCAATTCGATCCCGCAGTGATTCAGCAGCGTGTAAGTCTTATGATGGTAAACGAAGCTCTGCTCTGTCTTGAAGAGGGGATAATAGCGTCACCGCGCGATGGGGATATAGGCGCAGTCTTCGGACTTGGATTCCCGCCCTTTCATGGAGGACCGTTCCGGTATATCGATCATGCCGGCGGTGACTCGATTATAAGAATTATGAATACACTTGAAAAAGAATACGGCGGGAGGTTCCGTCCTGCAAAGATTTTAAGCGATATGGTTAAAAAGGGGAAACGGTTTTACACCGTATAGAGCAGGGGGCGACAGCCCCTTGTCTTTCGTTTCATTATAGATTAGGTTTTCCGAAGTATACTAAAGATTACTTTTCCAGCTTTCTGATCTCTTCAACTGTGAGTTCAGTGATTTCTGCTATTTCATTTACCGGCATCTTTTTTTTGAGTAGAATTTTTGCGGTATCAATTGCTTTTACTCTGATTCCCTTTTGTATACCTTCCTGAATACCTTCCAGTTTACTCTCTTTTGCACGCTGTTCCCCGATCTTTTTTATAGATGTTCTCAACATCGATTTCACCTCTTTTATCCCGGAACATGTATGTAAACCAGCTGACAAACAATGACAGCTCACCCGGTTTTTCTGACTTTAGTAACTCAACAACATTGTCAATCTCCTGCTGGAGCTCCTCACCGGAACAATTTTCTGTATAAAACAGTGCTGCAACCGCATTGTTGAGACTTTTCAGGAAATCTTTACTGAATTCATTCTCTGCTATTTTATAATACCTGAAATCAGGAATATAATGTTCCGGGATTGAATTTTCAATCAGATTATTCAATTCCTCCGGTGCTGTCCACTTTTTTTCTCCATTATAAAGCATTAACGGGAAGACCGCCGGCAGTTTTTTCAGTTTCTGATTTTTAATCAGAAACTCGTATAATTCTGCAATATACCGAAGCATTCTTAAAGACATAAATCTGTCTACTGTTGATTGAAATTCCAGCAGTAAAAAGATATACAAATCTTTTCCTTCAAATTTTGCTTTGTAGATCAGATCAGATTCTCTTTCTGCAAATTCATCAGAGATAAAGCTTTTATCTATCCTTTGAAGAGTGTTGTACTCGATTTTATGTACCCATTCTTCATTAACAAAACTTACTAAAAGCTGTTTAACCAGTTCAGGACTTGAAAATAATTTTTTATATCCGGAATCGTGCACATTATGTTTTTTCATTAAATGATATACCTCTTATATATAAACGTTCGCCGGTTAAAAAAAATAAATTTTTTTTTCTAAGTATTCATGAAATGGAGGAAAAATGCCGCTGGTTTATGATCAATTGATTTTGAAAAAAATGTACAAGAGGCACAATCGCGTTAATTATTTTGCAGTGCAAAACAGTCATTGCATAATAATCACCTTTAGCCAATACTGACAAGGAATAAATTACATTACAGAATTTGTAAATATTTACAGAAATTTATTTTTCGGGGGCACAGCGATACTTGCTGTGCCTGAAAAGGGGGTTGCGGGGGCTGCGCCCCCGTAACCCCCAACCACAGCGTATGCGAAGCATACGCACTCCTGAAAATAACCCGCTGCTGTAAATATTAACAATCTGATACACAAAAGAGGCCGGTAATGCAGAAGACATACAAATGTAAAAATGGTCATAAGTTTAATGAGGCCGCAGATCCTGTTAAATGGAATACAGTCGATCGATTTACAGGACTATCTAAAGACGCCGGAATGCTGGAAGAGCTCGGTTCAGTTGTAAATGAGATCCCCGGAGCTGCTAAAGCTGTAAAAATATTCAGCTATGTAAATGTTGTTTCATGGATTAAGAACCGTTAACTCTGCATTTTATACACTTTATTCTCGGCAGTTTTAGGGTGTAATGCCATTTTGCAGGGGAATAAATGCAGATAATTTCCCGAATTATAACTAAACATTTGTTGACTAATACTCTCTCTCTATTTATTTTGTAATCAGATAGAGAGAGGTTATTCTCACATGAAACTGGAAATATTCAGTAATCTTCCGGTAAAAGAGGGGCTTTACCCGCTCTTCTGCACCAGAATTGCCGCCGGATTCCCGTCACCTGCTGACGACTACATCGAGAATTCAATTGATTTAAACGAACTTTTAATCAGGCACCCTGCGGCGACTTTTTTTGTCCGCGTGGCAGGGGATTCCATGACAGGAGCGGGGATAAACTCCGGCGATACTCTCATTGTTGACAGATCGGTAACCGCCGTTTACGGCAGCATAATAGTTGCCGTACTTAACGGAGAATTTACAGTTAAACGGCTTGCCCGTCAGGGGAACAGAACTCTCCTCCTGCCGGAAAATCCCGCGTATAAACCGATTGAGATAACAACCGGATCGGAGTTTGAAGTCTGGGGTGTGGTTATGCACGTCATACATACGGTGGGGTGAATATGAAACGGATATTTGCTCTTGTTGACTGCAATAACTTTTACGCGTCCTGTGAGAGGGTTTTTAATCCTTCTCTTAAAACAAGACCTGTTATAGTTCTGTCCAACAATGACGGATGCGTTGTGGCTCTCTCTGCCGAGGCTAAAAAGATCGGAATCCCCTTTGCATCGCCGTACTTCAAGATAAAGCCTCTTGTGGATAAACATAAAATCGCTGTATTCTCCTCCAACTATACACTCTATGCCGATATGTCGCACAGGGTTATGACCATACTGGCATCGTTTTCACCGGAGGTTGAGGTATATTCTATCGACGAGGCCTTTCTTTCTCTCACCGGAATGAAGTGTAACCTTTCTGATTATGGAAGAGAGATCCGCGCAACTGTTATGAAATGGACCGGGCTTCCGGTCTCTGTGGGGATAGCTCATACTAAAACTCTTGCAAAGGCTGCGGCGCATCTTGCCAAAAAAGATCCCTCCTGCGGCGGAGTTCTGGACCTGACCATGGATGACCGCAGTGAATATCTGAAAAGAATAGACGTGGGGGGAATCTGGGGTGTGGGAAGAAAGTATGCCGAGAAGCTCAACAGCCGCGGAATATACACTGCTGCAGATTTTGTAACTGCTGACGACAAATGGGTCAGATCGCACATGACCATTGTGGGGCTCCGGACGCTCATGGAGATGAGGGGACATTCATGCATGAGTCTCGATGAGGCTCCATCGCCCAAGAAGGCCATTGTATCTTCACGGTCATTCGGGCAGAGTGTCGAATCACTTGAATCTCTACGCCAGTCGGTGTCGTCGTATGCGGCGCGTGCTGCGGAAAAACTCCGGGGTGAGAGGGGGCTTGCCGGAGTTGTTACTGTCTTTATTATGACAAACAGATTTAAGGATGATCCGCAGTACGGCGCATCACTCAGCTGTGAACTCCCCGAGGCAAGCTCGAATACCCCGGTTATAACACGTTACGCACTGGCGCTTCTGAAGAGATTATACAAGGAGGGTTACAGATACAAAAAAGCAGGGGTTATGCTCTCCGGTATAGTCGCATCGCGCGATCTTCAGATGAATCTGTTTCTGGATGAGCGGGAGCGCGGCAGCACTTCGCTCATGGAGACAGTAGATAAAGTCAACAGGTCGTACGGCTCGGGCAAACTTTTTTACGCATCGGCCGGTACCGACAGGCCGTGGAGTATGAGGCGCGAACTTCTTTCTCCGGCGTATACAACGAGGTGGGAGGATTTTGTTGTGGTGAATATTTGAAATTTTCAGGAAGACCGGAGTTATGAAAAGCGATACCTGTGAATCGTGGTATTTATTAAATAAAACGGGTGAAAGCGAATATTTTTACAAGCTTATGAATTCGCTGATGTAAAAAAAGTTGATTACTTCTCAAATGCTTATTCATTTATAAAAATAAAGATTACTGTTTTGTCCGTTAATTTGTTTATAATAATTATATTGAGCGGGGGATATTACTTATGGAACAGAGAAAACTTGGCACACAGGGGCTTACCGTATCCGCAATAGGTCTGGGATGTATGGGGATGAGCGAATTTTACGGAGATGCTGATGAGGCTGAATCTATCGCAACAATTCACCGTGCTATTGAACTTGGAATAAACTTTTTTGATACTTCGGATATATACGGGCCATTTAAAAACGAAGAGCTTGTCGGCAGAGCTCTCAAAGGGAAACGTGATAAAGTAATTATAGCTACAAAGTTCGGGGTTGTGCGTACATCGGATCCGGCTGTACGGGGGCTTAACAGCAGTCCTGAATATATAAAGCAGGCGTGCGAGGGTTCGCTGAAAAGACTCGGAGTGGATTGCATCGATCTTTACTACCAGCATAGAGTCGACCCGAATACTCCAATTGAAGATACAGTCGGTGCATTGAGTGATATGGTAAAAGAGGGAAAGATTAGATATATCGGCATGTCTGAAGCGGGCCCTGATACTATTAGAAGGGCTAATGCTGTTCATCCGGTAAGCGCTCTTCAGACCGAATATTCGCTGTGGACGCGTGATCCTGAAACTGAAATATTTAAAACAGTTCAGGAGCTCGGGATTGGATTTGTCGCCTACAGTCCAATAGGGAGAGGTTTCCTGGCAGGAAAATTCAAGAAATTTGAAGATCTTGCTGAAGATGATTACAGGCGAAGTTCACCCCGTTTTCAGGGAGAGAATTTTAACAGGAATCTGGAACTGGTGAAAAGTATTAATCGTATTGCCTTGCATCGCGGAGTAACTCCGGGACAGCTTGCTCTGGCATGGGTGCTGCAGCAGAGCCACAATATTGTACCGATACCTGGAACAACTAAACGCAAACACCTTGAAGAGAATATCAAAGCTGTTGAAATCAGATTTTCAGATTCAGAGCTTAAGGAGCTAAATGATATATTCCCCATGGATGCCGCAAAGGGAACCCGCTATCCCGAAGCGATGATGAAGATTCTGGGCAGATAGAACATGCCTGTAATATGTCTCACCTGCATCTCAACTGCCCCCGCACCCCCGGAGGGGGCAAGACACTTTTGGAAGGCTGACTTAAAGATAAAATCATCTAATATATTCATTTGAAAGTAAAATTTAATTCTATTCCTTGCCCCCTTCGGGGGTGCGGGGGTAAAAAGATACAGTCGATGAAACAGTTTTATATTATTCTAAAAATATGGGTACATGTTCAAATGTTTACTTCCATCTCTTATCAGCCCACTCTCTCTGCTGATTCTTATCCATAAAAGTCCAGGCCACAATCCGGCTTATCTTCTGTCCCTGCGCCATGTCGATGGTTCTCACTTCAGCAGCATCTACGCGTTTGAGCAATTTGTAGACTCCCGGGAGCGTAGTCTTCTTCGATATGAGAGTTGTGAACCATAAACAGTTTCGGGAAAACTCAGAACTCTCTTCTATCATTCTGTTTATGAAGGCTTCCTCTCCCCCCGGGGTCCAGAGTTCGTTATTCTGTCCTCCGAAGTTTAATACAGGCTCTGATGCATTTTTCAGTTTGAGATTATTAAGTTTGCGGATGGTCCCATCTGCTGCTTCCTCCGGTGAAGAGTGAAAAGGGGGGTTGCATATTGCAGCGTCAAAGTATTCGTCCTTTCTGATAATTCCATGGAATATTCTCTCACGGGATTTCTGGTGCCGTAATTCCACAAGAGCTGTAATCCGGGCATTTCTGTCGATAATTTCCCGGGCGGAATCAATTGATGAAGTGTCAATATCTGTTCCGGTAAAGCGCCATCCGTATTCATGAGTTCCGATAATGGGATATATGCAGTTTGCACCGGTTCCGATATCAAGAATCGAAACGGATTGGCCGCGGGGAATAATTCCATTGCTGCATGAACCTAAAAGATCAGCAATGTAATGAATATAATCCGCTCTCCCCGGTACCGGAGGGCAGAGATAATTATCCGGTATATCCCAGTATGAAATATCATAGAAATGCTTCAGGAGCGACATGTTAAGCATTTTAACCGCTGCAGGATCTGCAAAGTTAATGGATTCGTCTTCATAGGGGTTTATGAAAACAAATTCCGAAAGTCCGGCACAGCTTTCAATCAGCGATTTAAAATCATAGCGGGATCTGTGGGGATTGCGCGGATGGAGTCCTGTTTTAACCGGCGGATGTTCTTTTTTATCCTGTTTTCCCATTATGAATTACTTAATAGTCTGATCAATCTCGGTAATCAGATCAGCAGGGAGGTTCTCGACAAATGAAGGGGGTCCGTTTTTTATGTAATCGTCAATGGGCTGGTCCTCTGTGAATTCTTCATCATTAGATTTCATTGTTTCAACCATATACCAGATAATTTTATCGGAATAAATAAGTATATCAAGGTCGGTAATAATTCTATTTTTTTCAGATGTATGTTTTAATCTCTTGATAAGTTTCATATATAATCTGCCTTTAGTTGTTATATTACGCTATCCCTGCCGCCGAAGGGAGCGGGGATATATTTTTAACTATAATAAGGATATACTTGCGAAGTGTCTTGAAAAGAAAAGAAATATTTTATATGATTTTAATAACTTAAAAATTTAAGGAAATATAATGAAAACCATAATACAGCTTGCTCCGATAAAAGGTATAACGGACCGGACATTCCGCAGCGCTTTTGTGCGTCACTTCGGCGGTGTCGATTCTGCTCTTGCCCCTTTTCTTATTAAGACCGACAGCGAGAGCAAGTATAAATCTCTCTCCCCGGAAATGAATCCCGGATTGCGCACAGTCCCTCAAATACTGACAAAGTCTCCGGATGATTTTATTGCTCTCTCGGCAAAGCTGCAGAATTACGGCTGCGATGAAGTGAACTGGAATCTGGGTTGCCCCTTTGCCATGGTTGTAAAAAGAGGCGAGGGTGCGGCCATGCTGCAGAATCCCGAAATAATCGAGTCATTTCTTGAGAAGATATCTTCTGCAATTTCAATTGATCTCTCAATCAAGATGCGGGTAGGGATGCACTCGCCGGATGAAATTCTGAAACTCATACCTGTGATAAACAGATTTCCGGTTAAAGAGATTATTATTCATCCGCGAACCGGCGAGCAGATGTACGATGGTGAAGTTTATCCGGAAGCTTTCAGGGCCGCCATGGAGCTCTCCTCTCATCCCGTAATTTATAATGGAGATATCAGAACAGCCGGTGATTTGTTAAAACTTTACGAATTTTTCCCCGGGGTTAAGGGGTGGATGATAGGCCGCGGTCTTCTGATAAATCCCTTCCTTGCAATGGAGATTAAAAACGGGAAGTCTGAAGATGATGCCGGGAAAATAATTAGAATAAAACAGTTTGCCGATTATCTCTGCGAATCCTACGTAAATGATCTCCAGTCTTCGGCACATGTGCTTGATAAAATGAAGGGTGTATGGTTCTATCTTTCACAGTCTCTCCCCGATGGAAAAAAAATAGAGAAAAAGATAAGGAAAGCCGGGAGTCTGAATCATTACATGGATGAAGTTGAGCGTATATTTAAATAGAAACTGTTTTTAATCAGGTCCATTTGTTCGGACAATCACTATATTTGTCAGGATAAAACCGGTATGTCCGGTTTAGTTATTTAAACATCACCAGGCTGACCGCCATAACAAGCATCCCGGAAATTAATCCTGTAATAGCAATATGATGTTCTCCATACTCCTCTGCTGTGGGGAGAAGTTCATCCAGTGAAATATAAACCATAATCCCCGCAACACTGGCGAAAATCAGACCGAAGGCGGAATCATTCAGAATTGTTCTTAAAAGAAAGAAACCGGCAAGAGCACCGACAGGTTCTGCCAGACCCGATAAAAATGAGAATGTAAAAGCCTTCCTTCTGCTCCTTGTGGCGTAATAGATTGGAACTGATACGGCAATCCCTTCGGGGATGTTGTGTATTGCAATGGCAACTGCTATGCTTATCCCCAGAGCAGGATCCTGCAGTGCCGCTACAAATGTCGCCAGTCCTTCAGGGAAGTTGTGTATTCCGATAGCCAGTGCGGAGAATATCCCCATTCGCAATAGTTTTTTATCATCCCGGCCGTAAACTGATTTGTCGTCTGCTATCAGATCTGTTTCACAGGAAATATTTTTTATCTCGTGGGGATTTTCATATGATGGAACAAGTTTGTCAATAATTGCAATCACGGCAATACCGCAGAAAAAAGCGATAGTGGTGTATATATAACCGGTTTTATCTCCATATATATGGGAAAGGGAATCTTTTGCTTTAACAAAAATTTCAATCAGTGATACGTAAATCATAACGCCGGCTGAAAATCCCAGGGCAGCAGAGAGGAACTTCGGATTGAATTTCTTTGAAAAGAACGCCATGATGCTTCCGATTCCCGTAGCGAGACCTGCAAATAAAGTTACACCGAAAGCGAATAATATATTATCAATCTGCATCTTTTACTCCATGAAATATTCATCAGGTGAATTAAATGCAAATTAGCAGGAATATTGCAATTACTATATTTCTGCTAATTTATATTTTTAATGGCAGATTCACAGCGGATAGAAAGTTGACTTATTATATTAAAAAAAACTTGACATAATATAACACCTGTTACATAACATGCGAAATAATAATTTGTTTCTATTTTTACCGGTTACATGGTGAAAAATATGAATCATTAAATTACGGGGATGCGATGCCGCCTAAAGCTGTTTTTAACAGAGACGATATAATCTCCACCGCTTTTGAGATTGTTAAAAAAAGCGGATTCAGAGATTTCAGTGCAAGAAAAATTGCTGAAGAACTCGGTTCATCCACAGCTCCGGTTTATTCTTATTTTGCGTCTATGGATGATCTGAAAACTGCAGTGCTCGAAAGAGCTGAAAAGCTTATGCTGGAATATACACTGCGGACCTACACAAAGAGCGTGTTTCTAAATATGGGAACAGGTCTTGTGCTTTTTGCTCAGGAGAACCGTGAGCTTTTCCGTGCGCTTCTTCTTGAAAGCGGCGAGACAAGGTCCTTTCTCGAAGGGTTTATCAAGGCGTTAACCAGTGAGCTTCATAAGGATGATCTCATTTCGCTGCTGCCTCAGAAAGAGAGGAGTGAGGTTATGAACAGGATGGCTATTTTTACTCATGGTTTTGCATCGCTTCTATGCGTTGGACTAATTGATGAGGTGAGCAAAAAAACAGCAATTAAAACAATGCTTAATATGGGGCGCGATGTGATCGACGCGGCTTTGAAAAAAGCCGGAATTAATGAACGATATAGTATATAAAAAAAGCATCACGGCTCCTGCGCCCCC
>PGXT01000066.1:12441-17539 GCA_002839285.1 Spirochaetae bacterium HGW-Spirochaetae-5
AAGAGAGGAATACAATGAAAACAAGAATTACAGAGATGTTCGGAATTGAGTACCCTGTTATATGCGGAGCGATGTATCTGGTTGGAGAACCAAAACTTACCGCAGCAATTTCAAATGCAGGGGGGATGGGAAACCTTACTGCGGGGAATTACAAAACCACTGATGAACTCAGAAACGCAATCCGTGAAACAAAAAAACTTACGGATAAGCCTTTTATGGTGGGTATTACTATTCTTCCATCTTTCCATATTACTATGGATGATCATAAAAGAAATCTTGAAGTATGTGCCGAGGAAAAAGTTGCAGGTATAGAGGTTTCAGGTACACCATTAAGCAAAGTCGGTAATGAATACATGGAGATGCTCAGAAAAGCCGGAGTAAAGATGTTTCACAAGGTCGGTTCTGTTAAGCATGCAGTACATGCCGAGCAGGCCGGTTACGACGGAATATATGCAGCAGGAATAGAAGAGGGGGGGCACCCGCTTAATGATGATGTTACAACAATGGTTCTTACTCCGAAGATTGCTGAAACGGTTAAGATCCCCGTAGTTGCTGTGGGTGGAATTGCAGATGGTAAATCTCTCGCAGCAGCCTTGGCTCTTGGTGCAGAGGGTGTCATGATGGCGACACGTTTTATGGCGACACATGAGTGTCAGGTTCATGATAACATCAAACAGGAGATATTAAAAAGACAGGAGAATGACACAACTCTAATCTGCAAGTCTATAAACCTTCAGGGCCGGGCAATTAAGAATAAAATTGTCGGTGAGATTCTTGCTGCGGAAGCAAAGGGCGCGGGACTCGCTGAACTTGCTCCTCTAATTACCGGGAATAGATGCATGGAGGCGTGGGAGACAGGTGACGTTGATATAGCTCCGATGATGATGGGACAGTCCATGGGGAGAATCAACGACATCAAATCATGTAAAGCTGTAATCGAAGATATGGTAAATCAGGCAAAAGCACAGATTGCGAGAGTAAGCGGACAGTTCTAAGTTGTAACTCCCTCCCCCTTGATGGGGGGAGGGCCGGGGTGGGGGTGTGGGCAGTTTATGACAGATCGGTTGATTGATTTTGCAAAACAGTTACGTAAAGATCAAACTGATGTTGAAATAATACTGTGGAAACATTTAAGATCAAAGCAAATTGACGGTTTCAAATTCCGAAGACAACAACCAATTGGGGCATACATCGTAGATTTTGTATGTTTTGAAATAAAATTGATTATTGAATTAGATGGTAGTCAGCATATTGAAGAAAAAGAAAAGGATGTTGCACGGGACAATTGGTTGAAGTCGCAAGGATTTACTGTTCTAAGATTCTGGAATAATGATGTAATAATTAATAAAGCCGGCGTTTTGACGGTAATATATAACTATTGCTGTGAACACCCTCCCCTGGCCCCTCCCATCAAGGGAGGGGAATAAAGGATAAGGAATAAAAATATGAATAATCCACTAATAGACACAAGAGATATAAAATTTGTACTTTATGAAATACTAAACGTCGATTCACTCACTTCCTTCGAAAAGTTTTCAGCTTTTGATCACGATACATTTGATGCCACTGTTGATCTTATTGAAAGCATTTCTGTAAACGAGTGTTATCCTCACTTTATGGATGCCGATAAAACCGGATGTTCATTCAATGGAGCGGATGGAAGCGTGACTGTTCCCGATTCAATAAAGAAGCCTCTCAAAGCTTACTACGATGCGGGATTTATCGGTATTGTCGAATCTCCGGAGATCGGAGGGATGGGACTCCCCATGTCAGTCGGCGCGGCTCATATGGAGTTTATAAGCGCTGCTCATCAGCCGCTTTTAATGTACGCTGGGCTGGCTCACGGTTCAATGATGCTTATTTCAAATTTCGGATCGGATGAACTTAAAAAAGTATATGTTCCGAAGATGATGAAAGGGGAGTGGGGCGGAACTATGAACCTTACGGAACCTCAGGCCGGTTCTGATGTGGGAAGACTTACAGCTAAAGCTGTTAAACAGCCCGATGGATCATATAAAATTACCGGACAGAAGATATTTATCTCAGCCGGGGATAACGATTACTATTCAAATATAATTCACCCGGTACTTGCAAGAATCGAAGGGGACCCTGAAGGAACAAAGGGTATATCGATATTTATTGTACCAAAGTTTATACCCGATGAGAATGGTAATCCAGGTAAGAGAAATGATGTAAAATGTACCGGTGTTGAACACAAGATGGGAATAAAAGGCTGCGTAACATGTACTATGAGTTTTGGTGATGAAGACAACTGTGTGGGATTTATTCTCGGGAAAGAGCGCGAAGGGATGAAGATCATGTTCCAGATGATGAATGATTTCCGCATGGGTACAGCAAGTCAGGCGCAGGGGGTTTCATCTGCTGCTTATCTCCATGCGGCATCCTATGCAAAGGGTCGTCTTCAGGGAACTGCTCTGAAAGATATGACAAATCCTGCAGCACCTATGGTCCCCATAGTTGAGCATCCCGATGTTTCAAGAATGCTTTTGTGGATGAAGTCATATGTAGACGCGCAGAGAATGCTGATATACAATATGTATTACAATATGGATTTAGCTGAAGTTCTTTCCGGTGACGAACAGAAAGAGGCGGCAGGACTGGTTGATTTTCTTGTTCCAATTTGCAAAGCAGGCTGCAGCGACAGAAATGTTCTTATAACATCCGAGGCAATGCAGGTTTTCGGCGGTTATGGTTTCTGCAGCGATTATCCCATTGAACAGATGATGCGTAATTCCAAGATTCTCTGTATTTTTGAAGGGGCCAATGGAATTCAGGGTATGGATCTTGTAATGAGAAAACTTATCATGAATAAAGATCAGCTGAATTACAACGCGTTCAAAAAAAGAATACAGAAGGCAATTGATGAGGCATACAGCAGCGGTGTAGATGATTCATACATCGAACCGGTTGAAAGAGCGGTTGAGCGTCTTGATGAGTATGTTGAGCGGATGAAGGAGTGGGCCGGGAAGTTTATGTTCGGCCAGATTCTTTCAGGTGCTACACAGTTCAGAAAGGCTATCTATATGCTTGCAATCGCATGGATGCATGTATGGAGAAGCTGCATTTTATTACAGCAGAGTCTTAACATCACGTTTTTATATCAAAGAGGAGTTCCCGCAGTTTTTCGGGATGATAGATGGTCTGTTCAGCGATGAGTGGACTGCACTGGAAGCGACAGCAGATGCTTTTCCTGGAACAGTTGAAATGTAATGAAAAAATTCTGTTATCCCCGCCTCCGGGGCGGGGATGTCATCAAGTTAAGAGATTCGGGAATCCCGGAACGTTACACATAGCCCCCTAAATCCCCCGGAGGGGGATTTGGAAGATTTGTATTTTAAAGTCCCCCTCCGGGGGATTTAGGGGGCTGGGAATTTGGTGCTGTATCAAGCCAGCGCTCCGCCATCAACAACAATTGTTGCTCCCGTAGTAAAAGATGAAGCTTCCGAGGCAAGATATAATACAGCTCCAGCCATCTCATCGGGCTGTGCAGCACGATGAAGAGGAATCATCGGCAATAAAACCTTATCCATGAGGTCATCGTTCTTAACCATAACAGACGAAAATTTAGTGTCTGTAAGACCGGGGAGGAGAGCGTTAACTCTTACTTTAAACGGAGCCAGTTCCTTGGCGAAAGCTTTTGTCATGGAAATAACACCGGCTTTTGTTATTGAATAAATTCCCTGCATCGGCGCCGGGCGTATTCCGTTGATTGATGAAACATTAATTATCGATCCGCCGCCGTTTTTAATCATAAGTTTTGCTGCAGACTGACTCATGAAAAAATATCCCTTCAGATTGACGTCTATTGTTTTATCCCAGGCGGTTTCATCTGCATTTAATACATCGCCGAAATACGGATTAGTCGCAGCGTTATTCACCAGTATATTCAGTCTTCCGTATTTTTCATCGATCTGTTCAAACAGTAATTTTATTTCGTCAATTTTCCCGATGCTTGCTGCAATGCAGTGGGCTTTACCGCCACGTTTTATGATTTTCTCTTCCACTTCTTTCAAAGCATCGATTTTACGGGAAACAAGTATAACTTCCGCGCCGTAGTCGGCAAGTGTAATTGCGATGGATTCTCCAATACCCCGGCTTGCACCGGTTACAAGTGCAACTTTATCTGTAAGGTCAAAATTTACTTTCATGGTCCGTCTCCAATATTTTAATTTTTTACACCTTTAAGAAACTCCGGCTGATTATATGCAGGTTTCGGGTACTCATAAAATCCTTTTTTAGCCTTCATTCCAAGATGCCCTTTTTCTACATATCCTCTTAAAAATTCCGCATTCTTTATCCACTGAGGGTCTTTATTCTTTGCAGCCCAGTATTCAGTAACACTGAGCATAGTATCAAGGCCTATCCCGTCCATCATGCCGAAAGGCCCCTGCATCATGTGAGTTACACCCATCCATGCCCTGTCAATATCTTCGATTGAAGCAATATTAGATGTTGCAAGAGTCTGAGCCGATGTGAAAAGAGCTCCTATCATGTAATTAAAAACATAACCGGAATGTTCTTTCTGAAGCATAATCGGGAGCTGTCCCGCTTTCTCTGCAAACTCTTTTACAAGCGCAATAGTCTCCTCTGATGTTCCGGGATGGGGCATTATATCCACAACATTAGTTATACTTACATCGTGAAAATGCAGCGCCAGAAATTTTTCAGGACGGCCCGTTGCAGCTGCAATTTTTGATGGTAGCAGCGTTGATGTATTTGTTGTAAATATTGTTCTTTCAGGACAGAGTGCATTGAACTGTGAGAATATTTTTACTTTAAGATCAGGTTTTTCCGGAACAGATTCGTTGATAATATCTGCGTCTTTCGCAGCAGCTGCAGGATCAGTTGTGGTTGAAATTCGTTTAAACGCTGCATCAGCCTCCTCCTGTGTAAATTTTTTCCATAGAACCATTCCCGCCATAATTTTCGGAATTCGTCTTAAGGCTTTTTCAAGGGCTTCCTCACTAATATCATAAATCACAACATCAAATCCCGCAAGCGCGCATGGAATACTGATCTGCTGACCCATTGTCCCTGCACCGAGAAGAAGAACTTTTTTAATATCGTTTATTTTCAT
>PGXT01000066.1:17546-20905 GCA_002839285.1 Spirochaetae bacterium HGW-Spirochaetae-5
TAACCTTCACCAGCAAAGCCCCCGCACCCCCGGAGGGGGCAAGGATTCTGCTTTGCCCCCTCCGGGGGTGCGGGGGCTACAAGTCTGATTTATGGATTACCTTCAGCGCTGTTTCTTCAAGCACTTTGATTGCAAATATCAGCATTTTGAATCTCTGATCTTTTGTCTGTCCGTTGTAGAATCTGTAATATATCTGCTGGGCAATTACCGCCAGACGGAATAGACCAAAGCAGTAATAGAAATCAAAATTATCTACTTTAATTCCCATAAGTTCACCGTAGAGATTTACCTGCTGCTTACGTGTAAGCATACCTTCGATGTTTGTCGGCATTTGACGTATTGGCTGCATCGCCGGGGGGTCATCTTTTTCAACCCAGTAGGCAAGGGATGCGCCAAGGTCCATGAGCGGATCTCCGAGAGTTGCCATCTCCCAGTCGAGAATTCCTATGATTTCAGTATTGTTAACCGGATCGAGAACAGCGTTGTCGAATTTGTAATCGTTGTGAATTATTCCGACTATACCAGAATCGCCGGGCATTTTATTCTGAAGCCATTCCATAACCTTCTCGAAATCCGGTGCATCGGGGGTCTTAGCGTCACGGTAACGCCCGGTCCAGCCGTCAACCTGACGTTTTACATAACCTTCGGGCTTGCCGAAATCCGCCAGTCCCGCTTTTGTATAGTCGATTGAGTGAAGTTTACATAATACAGTGATAAGATTTTCACTTAAAGTCCCCGCATCCTTCGGTGAAAGATTAAATCCCGCAGGGAGATCTTTGCGTAGAATGATTCCTTTAATTCTTTCCATAACATAGAACGGACACCCCATGATATTTTCATCTTCAGAATAGAGCAGCGGTTCAGGTGCATAGGGGTAAACCGGTTTGAGTGCTTTGAGTATTTTATATTCTCTCGACATATCGTGTGCGGTTTTTGCTTTTTTCCCGAATGGGGGCCTGCGGAGGATCATCTCCCTCTCTCCCGATTTAACAAGATAAGTGAGATTTGAAAATCCGCTGGGGAACTGACGGATTTCAAGCTCATCTTTTATTCCAGAAAGGTTTGCTTTAAGAAAATCGAATATTACAGCCTTGTCGAGTTCCTCTCCTTCGCGGGTTGCAGACGGTTCATCTGTTGTAATACCCGATGATGTCATACTCAGTCCTCCTTATGATTTGATATAGGATTCAATAAATTCAATCATGAATAATGCGTAATGATCAACAGTTACATTTCTCTTTGTGTACTTCCATCTTTTGAGATACCAATCCTGAAGCATTGCCTTGATTATGGATGCTGTCATAAGCGGTTCCCTGTTTAAATAAGTACCTGATTCAACGCCTTTTTCTATTATATCGATGAAGATTCTTTCAGTATAGAGTTCACTCTCAATCGGTATCTTTCTATCCTCTTTTTTTAAATTTTTAGTTTCCATATAAAGAAAATAAAACCATTGTGGCATCATCTCGCTGAGGTATAAATGTATTCTTATCGCTTTTCTCAGTTTCTGATCGGGATCAGATTCCTTCTCTATCTGTTTGATGAGTATATTTGTTATAAGCTTCATCCCGTTAAGATGAATAATTTTAAAGAGCTCATCCTTGCTCTGGAAATAATTATAAAGAGCACCCATACTCAGTTCCGATTCGCGGCTCAGATCCCGGAGAGTCATTGACTGGAATCCCATTTCGTTGCTCAGCCTGAGCGTGGTGTTTAAAATTGTAACAAGATTCTTTACAGCAACTGCCTCTTTCTTGATCTTAATAGTCTCGCGGTTGTTGAGATAAAAATCACGGCAGATATCTTCAACTGATAAGTTGTTCTCTCTGCTGAATTTTGCAAAAGTTAATTCCATTTAATTGATTGTCCTGATCTATTCGTATTTTCTAAGCATTCTTTTAGCCAGTGAACTCTTATGAACTTCATCGGCTCCGTCATAAATCCGCGCCGCACGTTCATGTCTGAAAAAGTATGCAAGAATTGTATCATCTGTCATACCAAGCCCGCCGTGGAGCTGAAGAGCGCGGTCTACAACTTTCTGCATTGTATTGGCAACAACGTACTTTATCATCGATACATCATCTCTCGCTTCCTTTGCTCCCACTGTGTCTATTCTCCATGCAGCGTAAAGTGTCATCAGTCGCGCGGCCTGAATCTCCGCCGCAGATTCCGCAACCCACTCCTGAACAATCTGTTTTGACGCGAGAGTCTTTCCGTCAGGAGAAATTTTTCGATAATTTGCCCGCTTGCACATAAGTTCAAATGCTCTGCCGCAGATTCCAAGCCATCTCATACAGTGGTGAATCCGCCCGGGTCCGAGCCTGTCCTGTGCAAGAACAAATCCCATCCCCTCTTTGCCAAGCAGATTTGATTGTGGAACGCGGCATGACTGAAGCATAACCTCTCCATGACTTGCGTAATCACTTCCGGAGTGACCCATTACCGGAATATTCCGTACAAGGTTAAAACCGGGATTATCAGTAGGTACAATAATCATACTTGCCTGAAGATGTAACGGAGCTTCCGGATCGGTCACTGCCATGACAATGCAGAACTGCGAACCGTCAGCGCCGGATGTGTACCATTTGTGTCCATTAATAATATAATCGCTTCCATCTTTTACAGCAGTAGTCTCAATCATAACAGGATTAGATCCCGGCATGTCCACTTCAGTCATGCCGAAACAGCTTCGGATATCACCGGCGGCAAGAGGATCGAGGTATTTATGTTTCTGTTCTTCAGTTCCGTGAAGGTGGAGAATTTCAATGTTACCTGCATCAGGAGCCTGGCATCCGAATACGTAATGACCGGTTGGAGTTCTTCCAAGTGCTTCAGAGACAAGCCCGTGGTCAACCATTGAGAGTCCCATTCCGCCAAGTTCAACGGGATGATTCGGTCCCCATAGCTCCATCTTCTTCACCATCTTTCGTTTTTCATGAAGTATTGGGAGTAGATCCCTGAATTCGGTGTTGAGATATTCATGTTCGAGAGGAATAAGCTCCTTATCAACAAACTCGTTGATCATCTCAAGGACTATCTTCATCTTATCTGATATTTCAAAATTCATATGCGCCTCCGTTTTTTAATGAAACTTTCTGATTCTATTTTTCTAAACAAACGAAAATAATTTTTTTTGTCATACTCGCGAAAGCGGGTATCCATTGTTTTATTAAGCATGGATTCCCTTTGCACAGAACCTACCTGTAAGTTACTATATCTTCCCCGCCTGCCTGTTCCAGATGGGAGTATTCATTGAAAGTTGAGATCATCATTTTGAAAGTTGTGTATCTGATTCGAGTAATTGAGCTGTTAACGATACGGTTCATTATATGCATCGATGTATCGACTTTTAATGAAAG
>PGXT01000066.1:20964-27983 GCA_002839285.1 Spirochaetae bacterium HGW-Spirochaetae-5
GTAATTGCCTGAAGTCCACATCTTCATTATCTCTTTGAAAATAATCTGGAATGATTTTTTATCAGTAAAAAGTTTATCAAAATGGACTTTTAAGTCAGGCTTATCAGAGAGCAGAACAGGGAGAAGGATGGTGAAAACATCCTCGGCATTGTATTCGTTCAGTCTTGCGTCATAAATGATCTCCGGGATAATTATATCCTTAGCTTTAGAGGCGGATATATATTCATTTGCAGTATCCCTGTGTCTCTCCAGAGTCCCTGAATATATCTCATCAAATCTTATGCCTATTTTAATAAAATATTCGGCAAGTATACGAGCCTGTTTCTTCCCGGTTTCGGATAATTTATCATAGTTCTCATTACCGAAAGATCCCTGCGCATGTCTTATTAAAAATAGTGTACTCATTTATTTTACCATTAAAAAACAGGAATTATAATCCCCGCCGCCTTCGGCGGCGGGGATTATAGAACTTTATTTACTTTAGAAAAGTTCAGGAATAAATACTGATTAAATATACGGTAATTCATGTATCAGAAAAGTCAATAAAAAAATGAGCGAATGTTCGCTTTTTTTATTGACTTATTGTTTTAAGCGATATTTATTGAAATGAAGCAGAATTCTATGCCATTAAGAGGGGAAGACATGTTGAAGTGTGCAGTATTTTTTAAAGGAGAAATATCTTTTCGTGAAGGCTCCCTAAATCCCCCGGAGGGGGACTTGTAAATATTATTGAGAAAGAATTTTAGATGTTGAATCAAAGTCCCCCTCCGGGGGATTTAGGGGGCAGTAGGATTTGTTCTGGAATTTGCTGCCAATTTGATTACGGTCTCAAATACTCTTAGTTGTCAGGCGTTCAGGATTCTGTTGTAGTTAAAATAATTATTGCTTTGCACCCTACGGGGGTGCGGGGGCTGAAGGGAAATCAACCAATGAAAATTCTGGTCTGTGTAAAACAGGTGGCTGACATTGAATCAAATTTAAGACTCAATGCCTCCTCTTCGTGGATTGAAGAGGATAATAAAATAGCATATAGAATGAACCGCTATGATGAATATGCTCTGGAGGAGGCTCTTCTTATTAAAGATGCTTTGAAAGATACAACTATAGATGTTATATCTGTAGGTCCTGAACGTGCAGCTTCAACAATCAGGAAGTCTTTAGAGAAGGGTGCCGACACCGGTATTCATATAAAATCGGACAATCCGGCTTTATCAGCCATTGAAACATCATCATATATAGCAGCTTATGCTGCAGATAAAAAGTATGATATATTATTTGCCGGTGTAATGTCAGAAGATTTAATGCAGAGTCAGGTGGGGCCTATGATTGCATCTTTACTCACTATTCCCTGTGCCGCTTCATCTGTAAAAACTGAGTTGCTGAATAATTCCTGTAAAATAATTGCAGATCTGGAACTTGAAGGGGGAGTCATTGAACAGGTGGAGATTACCCCCCCCTGCCTGATAACAGTTCAGACCGGAGTAAACAGACCGCGATACCCCTCTCTCTCTAATGTAATGCGTGCACGATCAATGGAGATTTTCACTATAGATAGTGAGAGTTTAATAAAAACCGATTCTACTGAAAAAAATGAGTCTATTGATTATCCGTCTGTATCATCAAAGGGTGTTGTGATTGAAGGTACCGGTGAGGAGAAAGCGGTCAGGCTTCTCGATCTGCTTCATGAAAAGGGGCTTTTATGAATGAAAAAAATTATAACACAATAGCCGTTCTTGATACTCTTGAAGATAAGCTGATTCCACAGAGCTTTGAACTCATCGCATTTGCTGATAAAATAACAGACTCAGATTTATCTCATACTTTATTGATCGTAGCCGGCAGAAATATAAAGTCTGTCTGTGAGTCCATATCAGCCAAGTACGGAATAGATGTCTTACCGCTTGAACACGATGATCTTTATCTCCCCAATCCGGAGCTTCTGGCGGATATGCTGCATGAAGTGATAAAAGACTATAACACGGAAACTGTAATATTAACACATACAATACGGAACTGCCAGACCGCGGCAAAACTTTCTGTGTCATTGAAAGCTTCATCAATTACTGCAATCGAATCGTTCACCAAAGATGATAAAGAGTATAATTTTCAGAGATCAATCTTTAATGGAAAAATCAGAATGAGATTAAGTCCGAAGACTTCATTGAAAATATTCACTGTTCTGCCAGGAGCATATACTCTTATTGAAAGAAGAGTTGCATCTGATGCTGATTCTATTGTTATTCAGTGTAGAGTCAAAGAAGCCCCCGCACCCCGGTCGTTGGCAAAGGCGAATAGTGTAAAGAGATATAAGCCGTTATCACTTTTATCTGAGGCTGAAAGCGGTGTCAAACTCGAAGATGCGGATGTAATTGTTTCCGTAGGAAGAGGAATTGGTAAGGAGGAGAACATTGAACTGATCAGGGCGACGGCATCATTATTTCCGGATTCTGCTGTTGGAGCATCACGGCCTATTTGTGATAACAGATGGCTCCCTTTCAGTCATCAGGTTGGAATAACCGGGAGGAGTGTGGCGCCGAAATTATATATGGCATGCGGAATATCCGGGTCACAGCAGCATATTGCAGGGATGAAGAATTCACAGTGTATTGTTGCAATAAATAAAGATCCTAATGCGGCGATTTTTTCAGTTGCTGATTATATAATAGTAGAGGATCTTGTCTCATTTCTGCCGGTTTTGATGAAAAAATACCGGGAGAGATATGATCAATAAAATCAGAATCATATTTTTAAAAAATTATCCATTGAATACTTCAACTCTGTTACGCCCTTTTTCTTTTGCAATATAAAGAGCATCATCAGCCATTTTCAGTAACTCCTCAGATGTCATAGTTGAATCATTGTTTTTTGTAGCAATTCCAAGACTTATCGTGACAAATTTTTCATGAGTTGATTTTTCATGAGGAATATTAAGGCTAAATACATTTTTTCTGATGTTTTCAGCTACTAATCCGGCTCCTTCATTATCGGTTGCAGGGAGTATAATAATAAATTCCTCTCCTCCATATCTTGCGCAGAAGTCACCCGGTCTTTTAAGTGTAGCCTCTATAATTTTTGCAACACTTTTCAGGCATTCGTCCCCACCGGCGTGTCCGTATGTGTCATTGTAAAGTTTGAAATTATCAATATCCCCCATGATAACAGAGAGAGGGTAGTTGTCACGGAGACTGCGCTTGTATTCCGTAAAAATTCTTTCAGAGAAACTATGTCTGTTCGGTATACCGGTTAATGCATCAAATACTGCCTGTCTTTTTATTACATCATAAGCTTTGCTCAGTTTTAATCCGGAATATATTAAACCAAATAAGCCAGCAAAAAGCATAAACAGGTGAACTGATGCAGTAGCAGATATATGCGATTGCGAAGTATAGGGAAATGTTACGCTAATACCGCCTCTTACATCGCCCTCCCTGTAACCCTGTTTTGCATGACAGGGGAGACAGGATTTTTCTGTTTTTAGACTTGCCATGTAGAAAAATATCTGTCGGGAGTTTTCGTTAATTATTTCCCCTTTCTCCATTACTCCGGTTTCGAATTCTTTTAGCGCAGTCTCTTCAATTGGCGTTGGCTTGTTTTCAGGACGTATCGGAAGGAGGCTTGTAATGCGGAATTTAACACCATCTTTTTTCATGGCTAATTCAGATACCTGTCTGGTCATAAAGGCCGGATTGATTTTAGTCAGAGTCAGGTTTCTGTTTACTTTAATATCTCTCAGTGGAATTTGCATGTATGGATTAGGTTGAGTGTCAGTTGTCACAGGAACATAAACTCCTCCATGAATGGCGTTCCACGAGCGGAAGAGCACAATCTGTTGAAAAAAACTTCTCGCAGTCTGAAGTGATAGGAGTCTTTCTTCATTTAGTGCATTTTTATAATTCAAAAAAAATGATCCGCTTGTGATTGCTGTCCATATCAGGCATATTATTACTATATTTTTTCTCATGAGAGAGTAGTCCTATTGATAATATATTACTAAAGAATACTGTAATTATTGAAATAATCAATCTTATTATGAAAAGTTCAGAAATTATTTTTGAGGGTGCGTATGCTCCGCATACACTGGGAGTGGGGGATTACGGGGGCGCTGCCCCCGTAATCCCCCACTCCCAGGCGCAGCGCTGTGCCTGAAAATAGATTGCTGCCACTCTGATTACCGGAAAATACAAAAATAGTATTTGCTTCAATTTTTTCTTTTTAATAAATGACCTTTATCAATAATTAAAGAGGAAAATAAATGTCTGAATTTCAAAACGTAACTGTGGTTAAAAAAGCGAATGTATACTTCGATGGAAATGTCGTAAGCAGAAAAGTCATATTTGCAGACGGCACAGAGAAGACTCTCGGTTTTATGCAGAAGGGTGAGTATTTATTTAATACCGGTGCAGCAGAAATAATGGAGATCTACTCCGGCGAACTGGATGTACAGCTTCCCGGCAGCGATGAGTGGAAAACAATCACCGGCGGTGAGTCATTCGACATTCCCGCAAATTCAAAATTCACAATGAGAGTGAAAACCCCCTCAGATTACTGCTGTTCATTTTTGAAGTAAAAACTTATAATGAAGTTCTCTATTTTTTTCTTCCCCATTTTTGATGGGGGAGATGGCCGGAGGCCAGAGGGGGAGCTGATTGTTAAATCATTCTTATTCTTAACTGAACTGTATTAATTTTAAAACTTTCCACCCCATCCGCCCGTTGGGCACCTTCCCCATGAAAAGATGGGGAAGGGTAATCGGGAATCCAGTGTGAATAACTTAACGCGCTTCCATCTCCAGTGTCGAATCGTTATGCTCAATGCTCACTAAAAACTGCGCGTTGGGATTCTTATCCTTGGCTATCTGAAGTGTAAACTTATTGTCAGGTATAAATACCATGTTGTCATTCTTATCCTGGAAGAGACAGTGGTAACGGAAACCGGTCAGATCCTTGATATCATCTTTATTTGCATACTTGACCCACACTGCCTTGTAACCGTTGATCGGGGATAGTGTACAGCTCGCGCCGAATTCGTGAAGCAGCCTGTATTTGATTACATCAAACTGAAGCTGTCCAACAACTCCAATAACTTTTCTCTGTCCCGGATTCTGTGTAAAGAGCTGTGCAAGTCCTTCATCAGTAAGTTGGTTCAGTCCCTTCTCTAACTGCTTCGATTTGTACGGATCAGCGTTTCGTACTTCGCAGAAATGTTCAGGTGAAAATCTCGGTATCCCCTTGTACATAAAGGAATCACCTTCAGTGAGAGTATCACCTATTTTGAATATTCCTGAGTCGTAGAGTCCGATAACATCTCCGGGGAAAGCGTCTTCGATAAGACTTTTATCCTGCGCCATGAAGTTTGCAGGGTTTGGAAATTTTATATCCCGGTCAAGTCGAACATGGTGATAAAATTTATTTCTTTCGAACTTTCCTGAACATACTCTAAGGAAAGCGATCCTGTCTCTATGTCTGGGGTCAAGGTTTGCGTGGATTTTAAAAACGAATCCGCTGAATTTCTCCTCTGCCGGTTCCATCATCCCGCTGGTTGTCTCTCTGGGGAGGGGATGCGGTGCTATCTCAACGAATGTATCGAGAAGCTCTTTTACTCCGAAATTGTTTACGGCACTGCCGAAAAATACAGGAGCGAGCATACCGTCAAGGTAATCCTTTATGTCGAAGTTGTCATAGATGCTGTCAACAAGTTCAATCTCCTCTCTGAGTCTTATTGCATCGTGCCCTATAACACTGTCGATCTCCGGGTCTTCAAGTCCATTGAATGATTTTACTTCATCCTCGTCTTCAATCTGTGTTTTGTTCGATCTGAAAAAGTTGAAGGTATTCTTGTAGATGTTGTAGACACCTTTGAACGAACTACCCATTCCAACTGGCCAGCTTAAAGGGCGGACATTGATGTCCAGACTCTTTTCAAGCTCATCAAGAAGCTCAATGGGGTACTTCCCCTCGCGGTCCATTTTGTTGATGAAGATAATTACAGGGTAGTTTCTGAGTCTGCAGACTTCCATGAGTTTTTTTGTCTGCTCCTCAACACCCTTTACGCTGTCAACTACAAGTATTACGCTGTCAACGGCTGTCAGTGTGCGGTATGTATCCTCTGCAAAATCCTTGTGTCCGGGAGTATCAAGAAGGTTGATAATGTGTCCCTTGTAATTGAATGACAGAACTGATGTGGTAACAGAAATACCTCTCTGCTTCTCAATCTCCATGAAGTCTGAGGTTGCAGTCTTCTTTATCTTATTAGATTTAACAGCCCCGGCTATCTGTATGGCGCCGCTATATAATAGTAATTTCTCGGTTAAAGTTGTTTTTCCTGCGTCAGGGTGACTTATAATCGCAAAAGTCTTCCGTTTGTTAATCTCTTTCTGTAAACTCATTTTAAACCTTTATATTAGAATATATGCAGATGATTTTATACAGGTGGAATCTGTCAAGAAACAAAAAACGGATCTATCTCAGGCATTGAAAAATTCCAAGACACCACTGGCAGTCGCAGCAGGGGATGCTGTTTATGTAGCAGTCCTGTTCAAACTCTTCGGAATAGATATAATCGCAAGGGGCAAAACTGCAGTTTGAGCATACGGGGTAGTTGTATTTTAAAACTGTTTCACGGAACTCTATGAATTCCGGGCTGTTCCATATCGTAAGTATGTCATTCTCAGCAAGACTTCCGAAACTCTTCGGATTTACAAACTTCTGCCATCCCGAAACATAACATTGAAATTTATGCCACAAAAAATGACATGGATGAACATCGCCGTTCCATGAGATGAAAACGCTTCCGGATTCGATAAATTCGCATCTCTTCGCTGCAGCCGGGGATATTGCCGGCAGACTGAGTTCTATCCCCAGAGTATCTGCAAGTTTAACTGATTGACTGAAAATTTCTTCAACTCTGCTGCGGATCTCATGATCCCGGTCCATTATGCTCTGAAGATGAAAAAAAATATTGTTGTCCCGCGCTTCAGCTGTCATTTTTTCGACAGCATCAATAATCAGCTTCTCCTCATC
>PGXT01000066.1:28024-28610 GCA_002839285.1 Spirochaetae bacterium HGW-Spirochaetae-5
CAGCTGATTCTTTCAATGTTTTTTCATAAAGTTCAACTGCAGCGTCGGTATTTCTGTCGTATGCGGCATTGGAAACGCTCTCTCTGCTGTATGGAATCAGGTGTGTAACGATAACAAATGATGCGCCATGTTCAGCGGCAAACTTTATTACATCGGGCAGGTCGCTCATATTTTCTCTGGTAAGAACAAACTCCACGCCGGTTGTTATCTTTTTTTCTCCGGCGGTTGAAGAATCTTTTAGAAACCGGAATGCATCTTTAATCCGGTTAAGATCTGCTCCGTTTCTCATTAAACTGAATGTTTCCGGATTTACCGAATCGAGTGATATGCATATTCTGTCAAGTCCGGCATCTCTAAGTCTCCCGGCACGTTCCATGTTCAGCAGCATCCCGTTTGTCTGAAATGAAATAATCCCATCTGCAGGCATATACTTTCTCGCCTCTGAAATCAGTTGTTCAAGGTGAGGGTAGAGTAGAGGTTCTCCGATTCCGCTTAGAATAAGTGTTTGAACCTCAGAGAGAGCCGGTCTGATTGTATCGAAGAGATTAATATCAAAATCTCCATCGGTCATTCCGCTCCCTGCTGT
>PGXT01000066.1:28767-32654 GCA_002839285.1 Spirochaetae bacterium HGW-Spirochaetae-5
AATGTGAAAAGTAAATCGCTACCCGATTTGAGTTTTTTATTGTATATTATACCAGTAATTATGTATCCCCGCCGCATTCGGCGGCGTGGATAAGAAGTCGTTTTTAACTTTAGAAAAGTAAAGAATAAATACTGTTTTATTAAATAAAAAGAGAGGCATGCAATGGAGAAAACCTATAAGTGTAAAAGCGGGCATAAATTCAAAAAGGAGGAATCGGCTAATGTCACCTGCCCTACATGCAATGAACCGGCTGAACCGGTTAAATGGAATACCGTTGATGGATTGAATGCCAATACAAAGGGGTTCGGTTTGAAAGAGGAGTTCGGTTCTGTTGTAAGTCAGTTGAAGGGGAATAAAAAGTAAAATTCTGAATCGGCATATAATCTGTTAGTAACTTATAAGTAAGTCGCATAATTATAATAAATTTAGCGACTTACCTGTTGATTATTTACCCGCCGCCAATGGTTTCCGGGTCTATGACGGCTCAAAAACCTGTGGTATTATATCTCCGCCGCGCCGCCGGCGCGGCTGGGATCAGTTCAGCCAAACGTTTATGATTAGATACACCTGTTATTTGTATCCTTTGCAATCTTTTTAAAACAGGTTATATGCATTTTTAAAAAAATGGTCAGGCAAATTCTGATATTTTATCGACGACTTCGGCAAAATCCCGTCTCGCTCTCAATATTTTATTTACTTACGGATAATTCATTTTATAGACGGATAATTTTTGATTTTTTTAATACCATTAATTATCATTGACATTAAATAATTATCAGATTGAGTACTATTATAGAATAGAGTTCGCAACTGTTCTTTGTCGGGTTTTTTTTGAAATTGATAAAATATCAGACCGGATGATTAAATGAATATAAATAGAAATCTTCTTCTGATTCAGTGTCTTGAAGCGTTGGGGCTGGTACTCGAATACGACCTTAATGATAACTCCGCGCATCAGCATGCGATAAGAGTTGGAGAGATGTGCGCTGTCATAGCCGAAAAAGTGGGGTTGCCTCCATATAAAATTCAGCAGCTCTATTTCGCAGGCCTCATACACGATATCGGCAAAATCGGTATAGATGTAAACCTTCTAAGACAGAAAAGAAAACTGACAGATGCTGAATTCAAACTGGTTCAGCCTCATTCGGTAATCGGGGGTAAGATCGCTGCTGCTCTTCCCGAGTTAAGTGATCTTGCATTCTGGATAAGATGGCATCATGAAAAATGGGATGGAACAGGTTACCCCGATGGTCTGGCCGGTTCGCAAATCCCTGTAGAGGTTCAGATTCTGAGTGCTATTGACTGTTTTGACTCACTGCAGACCCCACGCCTTGACCGGGATAAACTCTCGCAGGATGAATCTGAGAAAGTAATCCGTGACCAGCGCGGTACATCATTTAATCCTGTAATAGTTGATCTGATATCAGATATGATTGAAAAGGATGAAATTATCCCCGGGAAATCATCTGATAAGTTTATTGAAATTAAAGAAAAATATATCAACAGGAACTATCAGGACGGCGCCGATGATTATTGGGATGGTCTTGGCATGGCCGGTATGTACCCCATACTGAGGCTTTTCGCAAGGGTAATCGATGCAAAACACGGCTATACTCAGGGGCATTCAACACGCGTTTCAATACTCTCTAAATATATAGCTAAAAAGGCCGGTTTCTCTTTAGATGATATAATCAAGGTGGAGGTTGCAGGGCTGCTTCATGATGCGGGTAAGATCAGTATACCCAACGAGGTTCTTGACAAGGCATACTCCCCCGATTCCAACGAATGGGAGCTTATAAAAAATCACCCGCTTCATTCATACAATATACTTAAGCATATTAATCTTATGAGTGAGATAGCTGAAATCACAAAACAGCATCATGAGAGACTTGACGGTTCCGGCTATCCCGGAGGTTATAGCGAAAACAGTATAGGTCTTCTTGCTCAGATAATTGCAATATCGGATTCATTCGATGCAATGACGAGCGACCGCTCTTACAGAGAGATGTGCAACACCGAAGCTGCATATGCAGAAATAGCAAATGGGGCAGGGACTTTATATAACAGAGAATTTGCAAGGATTTTAACCGATACGCCTTCGTATTATATAAGGGCTCTTTTTGATATGCACTTGGAATGATTAATTTAAACTAAGCTGATACCCGGGCACGGCTTGTTTTCAGCTCCATTTCCAGTCGGTCATCACCGTAATGTCAGCTTTTGACAGCTTCTGTAATTTTTTTATAAAAATATCAAGTGTGCTCTCTTTAAACTGATTTTTGGGAATTATCAGATGAGCTTTTGAACTTATTCTTATAAAAAAGTAATCCCCTGTCTCAATTATTCTATCGATGTCGGTAATACTGATTTTCGACTCACCGGATTCGTCAATTGCTATCAGGTGTTCCCTGTCGGCTTTAAGCTTTACTTTTGTTCTAATGTCGCTGTTTTTATGACTGCCGGAATTCCGGAAATATTTTCTTCTTATGGCAAATCGTGAAATATACGGGTAAAAGCTGATCCAGAGACTGGTCAAGATAATTGTAATCAGTATCCCCTTCAGAGAATCATTCATATAAAATAATATACTGAGCATTATCAGGTATACGGCAGGATAAATGTACTGCTCCCTGAATTTCCTTTTTCCCATTATTGTAGACTGTGATGTCGCAAAAAGTACGCCAGTGAATGAATCTTCATATGACAAATTGTATTCTAATTCCATAAATTGCCCCTTGGTATGTAATAAAATAATCTATACCGGGAATTTGCGCTCTGTTTGCCAAGTATTTTTTTCAGATTATAACTTTAATTGCTGCCATATTCTCCTGGAATTATTAAAAAAAAGATGACAATTATCGGAATATGTTTTAAATTATCTGCGGGCATCATTTGAAAATAAAAAAGTATTAATTTGCAGGTTTAGTGATTGTCTGATTTTAAATGCAGTCCTGCAGAGTGCAGAATCTCATGTTTTAACGGGAGGAGAACATGAAAGTAGAGAGTACAGGTAATGTTCAGATGCTTTACAAGGGAGTGGTTGATAACGCCAATAAGTATACTAAAACTAAAGAGGCGGAGAGGCAGCAGTCAGCTCTGCAGAAAGAGAATACAGTAAGTTCCTTTGTAAAGAGTAAGGGTTCTTATTTTGATACCAGCGCCTGACTTCCGGTATCATTAATAATCCCGATGATCTTTACTTTGAGTGATTCGGGGTCGTACTGAATAACCCTGCCGAATATATCAGGCGGCGGAGAATAAAATTCCATTCTCTTTTTAAGTGTAGGGTGGGTAAATGAAAGAAATACCGAACAGAGCATGATGGAGTTTTTATATTCACTTTCTGATCCGTATTTTTTATCTCCAGCTATCGGTGCATCTAGGGCGGAAAACTGCGCGCGTATCTGATGTTTCCTCCCTGTGCCGAGTTTGATAAGCAGAAGCGAAAATTCATTTGATAAAGAGATTGTTTTATAGCTGAGATCAGCCCGCTGTGTGTCCATGTTCTCTTTAACTGCGACTTTAGTGAGGTCTCTTTCCCTTCTGAGAAAGTTTTCAAGCCTGTGCCATTTGTTATCCATGGACATCTCTTTTTCAACAACAGCAAGATAGAATTTCTGCATGTTCCCGGAGATTATTTCCGAGTGCAGACGCCTTGCAGCTTTGGATGTACGCGCAAAGACCATAACTCCCGATACGGGCCTGTCGAGTCTGTGGACAAGCCCTATAAAGGCTTCACCCTCTTTGCTGTATTTTTCTTTAACATACTGTTTCAGAACATCAAGCAGCGACTCATCACCCGACGAATCCCCCTGTGAAAGCATCCCTGATGGTTTGTTTACAACAATTATATGATTATCTTCGTACAGAATTTCCGGTGTCATTTT
>PGXT01000066.1:32767-57704 GCA_002839285.1 Spirochaetae bacterium HGW-Spirochaetae-5
CAGAGCCTCCGGAAATATATATTTTATGCCGTATTGAAAAATTTTTTTTATTTAATAAAAAATTTGGTTGCATTATATCCCCCTTAAATAAATATAACACTCGACTTTAGCGGGCGTGGTGGAACTGGCAGACACGCCAGACTTAGGATCTGGTACCGAAAGGTGTGGGGGTTCGACTCCCTTCGCCCGCAAAAGCAAAACTTGAAAACGCGGGAATAACTCAGTGGTAGAGTGCAACCTTGCCAAGGTTGACGTCGCGAGTTCGAATCTCGTTTCCCGCTCATACATAGAAAAAGCGCGAATATTTATTCGCGCTTTTTCTATTTTATCACCCGATCTGATCGCAATTTCCCCGGTTCGCCTGACTGAACAGAATAATAAAAAATGTTTGACTCATATCCCCAATCTGAATTTATAGTTTTAAATTGATGTTATGTCCATAAAATCATGGAATTAGTCAGTTTTTGATGAGATTCAGGTCTTAAACGAGTATTATTTATTATTATTAAAGAGGTACAAAATTGAATATTTTAAGTGAGAAGAAACTTGAAAATGCTGTTGTTGAACTGGAAATAGAAATTCCTGTAGAAAGGGTTGAAATTGAGTATAAAGCGGTTTTTCATAAGATTCAGAAGAATGCAAAAGTTGACGGTTTCAGACAGGGGAAGGCGCCTGTTCAGGTTGTTGAGAATAAATATAAAGAATATGCAGGAAATGAAGTAGCAGAAAATCTTGTAAAGAGTACATTTTATGATGCCGTGGAAAAGAAAGAGCTATCTCCGATAGTTGAGCCCAAAATTGCATATGAAATGATAACAAGAGAGGAACCTTTTAAATATAAAGCTGTTTTTGAAGTTATGCCCTCTGTTGAACTTGGAGAGTACACATCACTTGAATCGGAAGAGAAGACCTGTGACATTACAGATGCTGATGTTGAAACAGAAATAGATTCTGTAAGAGAGAGATCAGCAAAAACTAATGTAGTTGAAGATGCCGATGCCGCAGTTGTAAAGGGTAACCTTGTAAGATTCAATCTTAAGCGTACAGATAATGTAAGCGCAGAGGAAGCGGCACTTCTTGATTATAAAGAGTATTCAATAGTTGTAGGAAAAAGCAAAGATGACTTCACTCTCGATAATCATCTCATGGGTATGAAAAAAGGTGAAGAGAAGAGCGTATCTATAAAATATCCGGAAGAGTATCATATAAAGGATTTCGCGGGGCAGAATGTGACTTATGCGGTAGCTGTTAATGAAATCAGCACTATTGAACTCCCTGCATTTGATGATGAATTCGCAAAAAAATCAAATTACGAATCAGCTGAAGATATGAAGATAAAAACCAGAGAGTATCTGGAAAAATTTATAAAAGACCGTGTTACAACGGAAGTTAAAAATGACCTGATCGGCAAAATTGTAGAAAAAAGTACTTTCGATGTGCCGGAATCTATGGTTCTTAATGAAATGTATTCTATATTCAAAAAGACTCAGCAGCGTGTCGGTTATAACGCAGAGAGTATTGAGCAGTTTGCAATGGTGCTCGGTATAGATCCTGAGGAGTACCGTATTAAATTGCGTGAAGATGCAGTGAGATCTATCAAGAATACGCTTGTTCTTACTGAAATAGCTAAAAAAGAGGATATCAAAGCTGCAGAAGAAAAATATCAGGATATAATCAATAATATTGCTGTACAAATGGGCAAAACTGTTGAGGAAATTGAAGGGATGATTGAGCAGAATCAGAGCCGTGCGAATATCGAGAATGATATTATTCTTGATAGTGCAATGGAAGTTGTTTACAGTAAGGCAAAAATTAAAAAACTCCCTGCAGTTTCTCTTGAAGAGTTTGCAAAAAGCAGAATGTAATAAAATATTTCTCCGTCAGATCGGGGCATAAGATTTGCAATTATTCTTAAAATATGAATAAAAGCAGGTTTGATCCGGTCTGACAGTATTTATTATAAAAAAAAATTAACCGGCAATCCGATAAGTGTACTATAATCTATGAATACTTTAATCTCACCGTTGAATGAATAGACTTAAATCAAAGAAAGGGGTGTATTACACATGAGTCTTGTACCGATAGTAGTAGAACAGACAAGCAGAGGGGAGCGTTCTTATGACATATATTCCAGACTGCTTAAAGATAGAATTATTTTCCTGGGAGAGGCTATTGATGACCATATTGCCAGTCTGGTTATAGCACAGCTTCTTTTTCTTGAAGCTGAAGATCCTGATAAGGATATTTTTCTCTATATAAATTCTCCAGGGGGGATTGTTACTTCAGGCCTGGCGATTTATGATACAATGCAGTATATTAAGTGTGATGTTGCAACAATCTGTCTTGGACAGGCTGCGTCAATGGGTTCACTTCTGCTTGCTGCCGGAGCAAACGGTAAACGGTCAGCTCTTCCAAATGCGAGGATTATGATTCATCAGCCTTCAGGCGGTTTTCAGGGTCAGGCTACGGATATAGCAATTCACGCTAAAGAGACATTAAGAATTAAAGCCAGATTGAATGAGATATATGCGCATCATACCGGTCAAAGTGTAGAGAAAATTGATAATGACATGGAGCGCGATAATTTTATGTCATCACAGGAAGCTGTTCAATACGGCATTCTCGACAAGGTAATCGAAAGAACTGAAAAATAGGTAAATCTATGACAACAAAAAAGAAGGATACTGCATCATCATTAACCTGCTCATTCTGCGGCAAAAGCCAGGAGACTGTAAAGAAACTTGTTGCAGGACCCGATGTTTACATTTGTGATGAGTGTATCGAACTATGCAACGAAATACTGGTGGAGGAGGCGGATGTAAATTTCGACAGTAATTTTGCAACTCTCCCTAAACCTAAAGAGATAAAAGAAATACTTGATCAGTATGTTATCGATCAGGATGAGGCAAAAAAGATACTCTCTGTAGCTGTGTACAATCACTACAAGAGAATATCCTCAAACAAAAATCTTACAAAAAATGATGTCGAGCTGGAGAAGAGCAACATACTTCTTGCGGGGCCTACCGGAACGGGGAAAACTCTACTTGCTCAGACCCTTGCAAAGCTGCTGAAAGTACCATTTGCTATAGTTGATGCTACTTCATTAACTGAGGCGGGTTATGTGGGAGAGGATGTTGAAAATATCCTGCTCCGGCTTATACAGAATGCAGATGGTGACATTAAGAAGGCTGAAATCGGTATCATCTATATAGATGAAATCGACAAGATTTCAAGAAAATCCGACAACCCCTCCATTACCCGTGATGTTTCGGGTGAAGGTGTGCAGCAGGCGCTTCTTAAGATTATAGAGGGGACTGTTGCTAATGTCCCGCCTCAGGGGGGACGGAAGCATCCTCATCAGGAGTTTATTACAATCAATACTACCAATATCCTTTTTATACTTGGCGGAGCTTTTATCGGTCTCGATAAGATAGTACAGGGGAGACTGGGAAATAAAACTCTTGGATTTGGAGCAAAAATTCAGTCACATAAAGAGATTCAGGAAATTGATGTATCAAAAAATCTCACACCTGAAGATTTTATCAAGTATGGTCTTATCCCTGAGTTTGTGGGACGTGTGCCGATGATTGCCCATCTTCATGAACTTGGTCATAAAGCTCTTGTACGGATACTTACCGAACCGAAGAATTCGATAATAAGACAATATCAGAAGATTTTCTCTTTTGAGGAGATTGAACTTGAATTTGAAACTGAATCTATAGAAGAGATCGCAAAAATTGCACTTGATAGAAAGACAGGCGCCAGAGGGCTGAGATCTGTTCTCGAGCAGCTTATGCTCGATCTGATGTATGAAATTCCTTCAGATAACAGTATAGATAAAATTATTATTACTAAAGATATGGTCGTTAAGCAGACCAAACCTGTAATTAAATACAGCAAGAAAGAAAAAACAGCTTAACGGTTAACAGAGGAATTGATGGCAAATAGAATTATAGATTTTGATAAAAAGTATCCGCTGCTCCCCCTTCGGGATGTGGTGGTTTATCCTTATATGGTAATACCCCTTTTCGTAGGGAGAGAGAAATCTGTTAATGCTCTTGACCGGGCGATGAAAGAGGACAGGTTTATTATCCTTTTAACTCAGAAAGATGCTCAGAATCCTTCACCGGAAAAAAACGATCTTTATGAGGTGGGAACTGTTGCTGAGATTCTTCAGCTTCTGAAGCTTCCCGATGGTACAATAAAGGTACTCGTTGAGGGTATAACCAGATGTTTCGTCTCTGACTGGGCACAGGGGGATGATCATATTGGAGTAAACATTAAAAGAATTGAGAGACAAATCGACAGCGAACTCGATAAGCACTCAATAAAGGCTTCAATACTTGAAGTATTTGAAAAATATATTAAACTTAACAAGAAAGTCCCGAAAGAGGCTTTAACCTCCTGTGAAAGCATTGAAGACATATCCCAGCTCTGTGATGTCATATCCTCGCATATTGAAATGAGAATTGAATATAAGCAGACTCTGCTTGAAACAGGCAATCCCGCAGAACGCGTTAACAAACTCATCGAGTATATTAACGGTGAAATAGAAGTTATGTACATTGAGAAAAAGATTCAGGGCCAGGTGCGCAAGCAGATGGAGAAGACCCAGAAAGAGTACTATCTCAATGAACAGATGAAAGTTATTAAGAAAGAACTAGGGCAGGGTGAGGGCGAGGTCGATGAAATCGGCGAACTCCGCAGCTCCATAGAGAATGCAAAGATGAGTGAAGAGGCAAAGAACAAGGCTCTTCAGGAACTCAAGCGGCTTGAGAAAATGCCCCCTATGTCTGCCGAATCAGCAGTTGTACGGAATTATATCGAATGGCTGAGAGATGTTCCATGGCATAAGAAGACTAAAGATATCAAGAAGATTCAGGAAGCAATGGACATACTTAACACAGACCATTACGGACTTGATGAAGTTAAAGAGCGGATAATAGAATATATAGCTGTTAACAAACTCTCTAAAAAACTGAAAGGACCTATCCTCTGCTTTGTCGGGCCTCCAGGTGTGGGTAAAACTTCACTGGGAAAATCTGTCGCAAGGGCGCTTAACAGAAAGTTTGTAAGGATGTCTCTCGGCGGAGTAAGAGACGAAGCGGAAATACGCGGCCATAGAAGAACATATGTTGGAGCGCTTCCGGGACGTATCATTCAGATGATGAAGAAGTCCGGAACAGTTAATCCTGTTATACTTCTTGATGAGATAGACAAGATGTCAATGGACTTCCGCGGCGATCCCTCATCGGCTCTTCTTGAGGTTCTTGATCCTGAACAGAATAACACTTTCCAGGATCATTACATGGAAGTCACCTATGATCTTTCAGATGTAATGTTTATTACCACTGCAAATGCACAGCACAATATACCTCTGCCGCTTCAGGACAGGATGGAAATCATTGAGCTTTCAAGCTATACCGAGCCTGAAAAGCTCCGTATTGCAATAGATTTTCTTCTAAGCAAGCAGATCGATGAGAACGGACTTAAACCCCATAACATCGAATTTCCTGAAGATATAATGCTTTACACCATCCGTCACTATACCCGTGAAGCCGGCGTCAGAAGCCTGGAGCGTGTAATAGCAAAAGTCTGCAGAAAGACTGCCCGTGAAGTGGTTGAGCATGATAAAGATTTTAAAAAGATAATTACAGCAGAAGTTATAGAGAAGTATCTTGGACCTATACGATTTAAGCATGGAGTCCGTGAAGAGAATAGCGAAGTAGGTCTTGCAAATGGTCTTGCCTGGACGGAAGTCGGCGGTGAGATTCTGAATATTGAGGCCTCTCTTATTAAAGGTAAAGGCGATCTCAGGTTGACAGGTAAACTCGGAGAGGTTATGCAGGAGTCTGCTCAGGCTGCATTTACTTATGTAAGAGCGAATCAGCAGTTTTTTAATGTTGATGATGCTGTTTTCAGAGAATACGATCTTCACCTTCATGTTCCCGAGGGGGCTATTCCAAAGGATGGGCCATCTGCAGGTATCACCATGGCCGTTGTAATGTCTTCACTTTACAGTAAAATTCCTGTAAGAAAAGATGTGGCAATGACAGGTGAAATCACACTTCGAGGAAAGGTTCTCCCTATCGGAGGGCTTAAAGAGAAGGTCCTGGCTGCACATAGAGCAAATATAAAGCATGTAATTCTCCCTAAAGACAATGCAAAGGATCTGGAAAAAATTCCCGAATATGTACGAAACGAAATGGTGTTCCATCCTGTTTCCACAATGGAGGAGGTGTTCTTTCTGGCACTTGAAAGTCCGGAGAAATTTTTCAGAGATATGAAAATGGCAAGAGACTTATATGACAGATGGAAAGAGACGATCAACGAATGGGGAATAACACTCCCTGAAGATATATCAAGAGAAGACAAGCCTGCTACCATGTAGCAGGCTTTTTTTTGCCCCCGCACCTGTTGCAGTTTATTTTTGGGGGGCACAGCGCTTCGCGCTGCGCTTGAAGTGGGGGATTACGGGGGCTTTGCCCCCGTAATCCCCCACTTCAAGCGTATGAGGAGCATACGCCGGGAGGGTCAAAGAATAGTATTTAAGCTTCTTTCTGGAATATAATCAGCATCTTGTTTGAATTCTCGTTAAACTTTTCCTTCAGTGAGTTTGCAAATACATTTCTGATTTCAAAACCATTTGATTTGATGAAGGCACTTATCTCTTCCAGTGTAAATGATCTCATAATGTGTGTGTCACTATATGTTTCTGATGACCCCGGGGCAAATACCTTATACTGATATTCAACTTTTGCGATTGTGCGTTTTGAATCCTCAATAATATTAAAACCGCGTTCCCGTTCTATGATTACGTCATTATATTTTGTACTTGAAACGTGGGTGAGTGGTCTGCTCTTTATTTTTTGTACAGGGGTTGAGTGCCAGAGTTCGAAGATGCCGATACCGCCAGGTTTAAGCGCACGCCATGTATTCCAGAAAAAATTATCCACATCCTTATCTGTGAGAAGGTAAACCATGGAACCGAATAGACACAGAACGGCATCGAATTCATTGTAATAATCAAAATTGCTGAAGCTTTTATGGATAAAATCTATTCCCGAGGGATATCTTTTTTTAGCGATATCGAGCATCTCTGCGCTGCTGTCGATTCCGACACCTCTTATGCCGAATTTTTTCAGAGCGTTAAGATGTTCACCTGTGCCGCAGCCGAGGTCCAGTATTGATGGCTGATCAAGGCCGTTGAGGTACGATCTGATCAGGATTATATCGTTCTGAATTTCTCTGTGGTTTGATTCAATAGAGAAGTAGTATTCCGCAAGTTCGCTGTATAATTTCATTAAATAATAATATCCGGAAATTTCTGCTGCATATTCTCAACTACTGCTCTTTCGATATCAGCAGTTCTTTTCATCTGAAGCAGCGCCCGGGATAAAGATTCACATTCTTCAATGGTTACAGACCTGATTATACGTTTTACCTGATACATATATTTAGAACTCATAGAAAGCTGTCTGAATCCCAGACCAAGAAGCATCATGGTAAACTTCGGTTCTCCTGCTATCTCGCCGCAGATTGAGATTGGGCGTGAATGTGCCGAAGCTATATCGGATATAGTTCTAAGGTGACGAAGAACGGAGATATCAAGGGGGTTATAAAGATCGGCAACTTTTTCATTAACTCTGTCCACTGCAAGCACATACTGAACAAGATCGTTAGTACCTACTGAAAAGAAGTCCACATGTTCAGCAAGGATATCCCCTGCAATTACAGCTGAAGGCACTTCAATCATTATTCCGATTTCAATATTTTTGTCATATGGAGTACCTGACAGGTCAAGTTCTCTCATCATTTCATAAGTTATCTCTTTAGCCTGGAGGAGTTCCTCAACAGTGGAAATCATCGGATACATTATCTTGACTTGTCCGTAGGCACTTGCTCTTAGAATAGCCCTTAATTGAGTCTTGAAAACATCGGTATTCTTTAAACTGAACCTGATAGAACGGCATCCGAGGAATGGATTCATCTCCCGGTGCGATTTCATATACTCATGAAGCTTATCTCCGCCGAAGTCCAGAGTTCTTATTGTGACAGGATAGGGTTTGAAGAAGTCGATTACTTTTTTATACTGGCAAAGCTGACTCTCTTCATTCGGAAGTGTTTTGTCGAGAAAAAGAAATTCTGATCTGAATAGTCCAATTCCGTGTGCACCGTGAGATCTGATTGTCTCCATCTCTTCCGGTATCTCAATATTTCCGTAAATAAATATTTCCGTATTATCAATAGTCTGAGCAGGTAGATTCGTCAGTTTTGCAAGTTCATTTTCCGCATCATTGATATCTTTCTGGTATCTTTGATACTCTTCAATTTCATCTTCCGACGGGTTGATCAGTATTTCGCCATGTACAGCATCAACAATTACATAATCTCCTGTTTTAACATATGATGTTATATCATCCATTCCTACTATTGCAGGGATGTCCATAGAGCGGGCCATAATCGCAGTATGGGACGTTTTGCCTCCGCGGTCTGTAACAAATGCAAGGACAAACTGCCTGTTCAGCAGTGCAGTCTCTGAAGGTGTAAGGTCGGACGCGAAAATAATGGAGTTTTCATTTACATCAGAGAGATTCATCTTCTTCTTTTTCTGAAGATTACCGATAAGACGTTTGTTTATGTCCGATATATCTATGATTCTTTCTTTCAGGTATTCATCTTCAATTTTGCTTAGTGTATTTATAAGATCAATGGATATATCATTTACTATCCATTCCGCGTTTCTCTTTTCGGATTTTATTTTTTTTCTTGCGCGCTCGACAAAGATCGGGTCTTCAAGGGCCATCAGGTGGGTTGAAAAAATCTCTGCGAGATCACTGAAGTTATCGCTTACAATTTTTTCCTGTATTTCGAGAATTTCATTCTTTGTTTTTGTTACAGCTTCATCGAATCTTTCAAGCTCGTCATCGAGTCTGTTTTCGTCTATATGATATTTGGGAATCTTTACTTCGTCTCCATGGAAAACAAGAGCTTTCCCGATTCTGATTCCGGGTGATGCAATAATCCCTTTTTTAATTCTTTTTGACATATAATTCCTGACTCAGCTTTTATATAGTGATCACATTGTGAATAAATATAGTACATAAATTTATTGTCAAGATAATTTAGGGATAAATCGGATTGAGTTTTAATCCTGTCTGCTCGTCAAGGCCGAGTCTGATGTTGGCATTCTGTACAGCGTTTCCCGATTGCCCCTTAAGAAGATTATCAAGAACAGATACAATAAGAAGTTTCCCTGTCCTGTCATCAACCAGCACTTTTATATTGCAGTTATTTGTTCCCCTTACTTCCGATGTGTTTGGTGAACTATTCAGAACGTGGACAAATGGTGAATTCTGATAATAATTTTTATATATTTCATTTACAGATTCAGTGTTGAATTCAGAACTGATATCAGCATATACCGTCATTATTATCCCTCTGTTCATGGGGATAATCTGAGGAACAAAAAAAATGTTTTGATTTTCATTTTTGTCAGAAATGTAACGATTGATAATATTTTCAACTTCTACAAGATGCTGATGTTTCCCTTCGCGGTAGGTGTTGGAATTCTCATATCTTAGCGGGTAGGAGTTTGCCTTGCCCGGATTTATTCCCGCTCCCGAAACTCCTGTTTTCCCGTCACATATCAGCGTCCCTTTTTTCAGTAATCCATTTTCAGCTGCGGGTAGCAGGGCAAGTATCATGGCCATGGCAAAACATCCCGGATTACCGATAATAGGAGCTGTTTTTATTATATCAAAGTTCTTTTCAGGCAAGCCGTAAACAGACTCTTTCAGCAGTTCGGGAGAGGTGTGAATATCGGACATATTTTTATTAAGTGCATATGTTTTATAATCTTCAAGTGAGTGAAATCTGAAATCTCCGCTGAAATCTATTACGGGAATTTTCTTATCGTAAAAACTTTTTGCTAAATTCATTCCGACCTGATCAGGTGTTGCAAGAAAAACTATATCCGCATTGTCCGGATTTATATTATCGGGAGACTTAACTTCAAGATCGGATATTCCCCTGAGGTGAGGATACATCTCCGATATCTTTTTCCCGTAATCAATCGCGGCAAGTTCAGTTATTTTAATTTCAGGGTGTTTCGAGAGAATGTCTATAAGTCCCAATCCTCCAAAACCTGTCGCTCCGATTATAACTGCATTTTTCATAATCTCTCTCTCCGCTGCCTCTTCCCTGATTTTATATCTGATCTTATACTTGATTTTCTCTCTGAAGTGGTGCCCGATCCCGTACCCTTGCCGGCAACTACAAGATCGAAATCAATTCTTAAAGTTTCGATATCCGCTGTAATCAGCCGTACTCTTATCTTGTCACCAAGTCTGTATCTTCTGTTGTACTTTCTGCCGATTATTGTAAAATCATCTTCTTTTAGAATGTAGTAATCATCGGTAAGATTTTTAAGAGGAACCATGCCTTCAATAGGCATCTCTATAAGAGAGACAAACATTCCGAATTTTGTAACACCGCTGATGATTACATCAAACTCTTCACCTACACGGTCCTTCATTATACGGCATGATTTCATTTTAATTAAATCTCTCTCAGCTTTCTGGGCAATCCGTTCCATGGTGGATGATTTATCACCGATGGATATCAGTTCTTCAAGTCTGTACGGTCCCGGTTTTGCATCGATAAGACTTTTCAGGCATCGGTGAACGATAAGATCGGGATATCTCCTTATCGGTGAAGTAAAGTGTGTATAGTCCAGAAATCCCAGTCCGAAATGTCCCAGAGGTTCCGGTCCGTAAAAAGCCGACATCATTGATTTCAATACAACCAGATTAACCACCTGTTCATAAGGTTTACCAGATACTTTCTGAAGTATCTCCTGAATCGCTTTTCCCGGCGCTTCTGTAATGTTGATTTTTATTCCAAGCACCTGAAGAAACTTTTTAAGAGCAACAAGATTTTCATCGCTCATTTTTTCATGAACCCTGTACAGGGATGGAGTACTGTTCTCTTTTAAAGCTTTGGATACAGCTTCGTTTGCGCTGAGCATAAACTCTTCGATGAGAGTCTGGCTTTTCAATCTTTTGGAAAATTTAATCTCTTTGACTTTATTTCCGTCGTAAACAATCTCTTCATCGGTAAGATTAAGGTCCAGTCTTCCGTCACGTACTCTCTTCGCGTTCAGAACGTTGGCAAACTTCATCATTTTATGAAGTATCAGTGATGCCTGGCTCCACTGTCTTTTGTTCAGCATCTGTTCTGCTATATTATAAGTAAGTCTCTTGTTTACTTTTATTATCCCTCTGAAAGCTTCAAATTTTGTAAGGTTGCCTTTCTCGTCAAAATTCATTTCAGCAGTGAGAGTATATCTTTTAACACCCTCTTTGAGTGAACATAGATCATTGGAGAGTGTCTCCGGAAGCATTGGGATAACTCTATTACCAAGGTAATAACTTGTTCCGCGCAGGAACGCCTCCTGGTCGAGTCTTGAATTAATAGGCACATAGGCGGAAACATCGGCAATGTGAACATAGAGTTTTGTTGTTTTTTTATTCTCTTTGATTGAAATAGCATCATCGAAATCTTTCGCTGTATCGCCGTCAATGGTCACCGTAAAGAGTTTTGTGTAATCCTTTCTGTTCAGTAGCTCTTCGTCGGGGACTTTTATGCTTTCTGCTGATTCTTTAAAATACTCATGATCGTCAGGGAGATTGTGACGGTTCTTGATCCGGATAAAATCATAACTCTCATCATCCTCTTTGAAATATTCAATCACTTTACATTCAGACATCCCGGAAATTTTATTATCAAGAAGCGCAATAGTTGCAAAATCACCCACTACAGCGTCTGTCCCCTTTTTCTGAGCGCAGACATTTACATCGCCCTGAACATCCAGCAGGCGGAACAGGATCAGATTACCGGTTTTACCTGTAACTCTTGCGATGTTTGATTCTTTACTGCGTGTACCGACTTTCTGTACTCTTCCTGCAAAATATCCGCGTCTGTAATCGTAAATTTTTACTGTAACTGTGTCATCATTCTGAGCGTTTCCTGAATCTTCTTTGCTTACTATAATATCAATACCGTTATAATTAACAAGTGAATCACCGCTTCTGTTTACCTTTATTTTCCCGTCGAAAGTGAATTTTATTTTTTTAACAAGACGCTGTTTGTCCTTCTGAATAAAACCCGCAGAAAGAAGAGCTTTGATTGTCTCTTCTATTTTAGTGAGATCTCTAGAGGCGGTCTCAGCGGTTTTTGACTTTTTTCTTCTTCTATTTCTATCCGAAGGGGAGGTCTCTTCAGATGCGCGCATGAGTTTTCTGTTCAGGTCACTTTTTGTAAAACCTGCAGGGAGTTCATCAATTACATTGATATTTCACTGCTGCTTTTAACAAGTTCGTTTTTTAAGGTTTCAAATCTGTTTTTCAGTTCATCAATCCCCTGTTTAAAGCTGTTCATTGAATCTATTTTAAATTTTATTACATCATTGCTTATCTGTTCATTTTCTTCAAACCGGCTTATTACATAATCACCAATTTCGATCTTTATCTTTTCTATTTCCATTTCTCTTTTTTTAATATCAATCTTAACTTTTGCCATCTGTGCAGCTATCTCGGTTTTTTTAATTGCTATTTCACCATATTTTAAAAAGTATTTGTTTAATTCTTTTAAAAATCCCATATTTGAACTCCTTTATCTTTTGAAGATAATATTTACGCGGATAATGTGTGCAGAATTGATCTGATTATGCTGTAAAAATTTATAAATTGAATCTTATCCGTCATAAGAATGAATTAACTTAAATATACCGCTTTTGTCAATCAATAGTTTTCAAAGAAAAAAATCATATGTCACTGCCATTCAACGGCAGCGGTATATGATTTTTTTTGGCCACAACGCTTCGCGATGTGTAAGTAAAGGGGGATTACGGGGACGGCGCCCCTGAAAATATGTCACTGCCATTAACTGATCAAATTGATATAAAAAGTTTATTGCTTGCAATTCAATGTCGTTAAATAATTCTGTTTATTATTGATTTTAGAGGTTTTTTTATGAGTATTTTTGAGATTATAATGCTTATATGTTTCGGCGCCGCATGGCCTGTTTCAATCCTGAAAAGCTGGAATTCCCGGACAAATAATGGAAAAAGTCTTTTCTTTCTACTGATAGTTCTTACCGGGTACGTTGCAGGAATTCTGCATAAGATTTTTTATAATTATGATATGGTTATTCTGCTCTACATGGTGAATTTTACAATGATTACCATTGATTTATTTGTTTATTATAGAAACAGCAAACTTGACATGGAGGAGGCGGCCGCCTGAAAATGGAATTGTTTTCAGCAGCAATTTTATTGCCGCTTAACAGGCGCCTGCAAATCAGATATGTGTGAAAAAAATTTTATTAAGATACCTAATATGGAACACAACATGTGTTTCGGATGCGGACCTTCAAATGAGCACGGCCTTAAGATGAAATTTTTTGGAAATGACGATATGGTTTACGCCGATATTGCTGTTCCCGATTATCTTTTAGGGTGGAACGGTGTTGTTCACGGTGGAATTCTCTCTACGATTCTCGATGAAGGGATGAGCTGGGGTGCAATATTTCTTACAAGGAAATTTATTTTAACAAAAAGCATGACTGTGAACTATCACAAGCCTGTTTTTGTGAAAGACATGCTCCGTGTTGAGAGCGAAATAAATGAAAGATTGAGTGACAGAGAAGCATCAATGACCGGGCGTATATTTAACAGTAAAGGTGAGCTCTGTGTCTCTTCAACCGGAGTTATGGCGCTTATGGATATGGATTATGTAAAAAAGCTCGGTTTCATGAAAGAGCAGGATGTTGATGATTTTCAGAAGATAATAAATTCTCACAATGCACTTTAAAATAGCATCATATTAGCCGAAAATATAGTAGTAGTTCTTAAATATAGGTTTTGTGTAAAAAAGAAATACTGTATATCCCCGCCGCCTTCGGCGGCGGGGATAATAAAGTTTTTAGTTTAGGGTCGTTCAATATTTACAGGGTCTAAGGGGCGGTAGCCCCTTTATAAGCCCCGCAGGGCTCCCTGCGATCCCCAAAACGGAGTTTTTGGGATCGTTTTTTCGAAAAGTTCAGGAATCAATACTGGAAATATAGTAAACAGGTCAGGAGTCAAAATGAAAATCATATCAATTTCAAATAACAAAGGTGGAGTCGGTAAAACCACCACAACCGTTAACGTGGCTGCGGCAATGCAGATACTCGGTAAAAAAGTTATGGTTATCGATATGGATCATCAGGCTCAGACCACATATCATTTCGGGATAAATCCCAATGAAGTTAAAGAGTCAATTTACGATGTTCTGAAAGGGGATAAGGAATTTACTGAAATTATTGTCAACAGAAACGGAATAGATATTCTTCCGGCAAATCCTGAAATGCGCAATATCGAATTTATTCCGCTCCCCGCTAAGGAATTTCTACTGAAAGAAGCTCTCATGGACAAAGATAAAAAATGTTTATCGGGATATGATTATGTTCTGATCGATTGCCCCCCGTCACTCGGTGTTCTGACACTTAATGCCATGGCTATAAGCGAGTTTATACTTGTGCCGCTTCAGGCGCAGTTTCTTCCGTTCCATGGTATGTATAATCTTTTTGAGGCTGTTCAAATGGTTAAAAAGAGAATCAACAGGGATATTGAAGTGACCGGTATAATAGGAACCATGTACAATCCGAAAAAGAGTATAAATAGAGAGGTCATGGAAGAGACAGAAAGACGGCTCCCGGGGAAACTCTTCAATACTTTTATACGGGAGAATGTTGCACTCCAGGAGGCGCCAAGCTGGGGTAAAACCATTTTCGAATACAAGCCCGAGAGCAACGGAGCTGACGATTATATGGCTCTGACAAAAGAGATTATTTCCAGATACGAGTAATTCCCCATTTGCAAGAGGGGGCTTAACCCCTCGACTTTCTTTGACATTATAAAAAAAGTTACAAAAAAAAGACAAAATTGTGATTTTTTCCTTGAACCCCCCGGATTTTAATGATATTATAAATAAAATCAAATCTAAACAGAATGGTAAATATGAAAAACATCAAATGGTACCTGTCCGCAGCAGGAGGGGCTTCTTTTGTTTTACTTTTTGTATTATGGGGTCCCCCTGATATGTATAATAAAACCTCAGAGCCTGACTACTGCAACACATGCCATGTTATGAATATTCATTTTGAATCGTGGTTTATGACCGGTCTCCACAGGAATATCAAGTGTGTCGATTGTCATCTCCCCAATACAAGCGGGATAAGATATTTTGTATGGAAGGGGATTGACGGCATGAAGGACCTTGCCATGTTCCATACGGGTGTTTATTCCGAGAAGATAGGGATTTCAGATCATGGTAAAAAAATCGTTAAAGAGAACTGTTTAAGATGCCACGAAGGGATGGTATCTGTGATGAACACGGAAGATAGAGACTGTCAATCGTGCCACAGGAGAGTTCTTCATACTTTCCCGTCAGTAAGCAGACTGCAATAAGTATAATAAAAGAGGTAGATTTATGAAGAGATATTCCGGACTTTTAATTTCTGCAATATTCATTTCAATACTTTTAATTTCGTGCGGAGGGGATAAGCCTGAGATGTTTAAAGCAGGTTCTATTGCCGAGGATGAAATGGACCCGGAAGTGTGGGGTAAGTTATTTCCGCTGCAGTACGAATCATGGAGTAAAACAAAGGATCCGAAACCGACCGGTAAAAGTATGTATAAAAAAGGGTGGGACAAGGATAAAGTTGTTTATGACAAATTAAGTGAATTCCCGTTCCTGGGGCTTCTTTTTAACGGCTGGGGATTTGGAATTGAATATAACGAACCCCGTGGACACCACTACGCCATTATCGATCAGCTTGAAATTGATCCTTCGAGAGTAGGACCTGGAGGGGTTTGTCTTGCGTGTAAATCGCCACTTCATAAATCTATGACAGAAAAGCACGGCATGAAATATCTTACTGCAAAGTTTAACGATGCGCTCAGTATGTTCCCGGAAAAAATGAAACTTGTCGGCCCTGCCTGCGCAGATTGTCATAAACCATCAGATATGAGTCTCCGTACAAATAAGCTTCATCTTGAGAACGGTTTAAAACTTATCGGCAAAACAGAATTTACAAGACAGGAGCAGCGGACTCTTGCGTGTGCACAGTGTCATATAACTTACTATGTACCGCGGAATACCGAGAAGAAAGTAGCCGGTGATGTTGCACTTCCGTGGACCGGCGGATCATGGGGGAATATTTCAATTGAAAATATTGTGAAAGATCTGCTCACGGATACAAAACGTATTGAATGGAAACAGAATGTAACCGGTTTTGATATGCCTTTTGTACGGCATCCCGAGTTTGAGATGTTTACAAAAAGCAGCGTTCACTTTAATGCCGGTGTGTCATGCGCAGATTGTCATATGCCTTATCAGAGAGTGGGCGCATATAAAGTTTCAAATCATGATGTTACAAGCCCTATTAAACAGGATTTTGCATCATGTAACCAGTGTCATACTGAATCTGCTGACTGGCTGAGAAAGCAGGTCTTTACAATACAGGAGAGAACTCTCTCTCTTATGACCAGAGCCGGTTATGCGAATGCAACAGCTGCAAAACTCTTTGAAATTGTGCACCAGAATCAGGCAAAGGGAGTGAAGGTAGACCAGAATCTTTATGCCAAAGCAAAAGAGAGCTACATGGAAGCTTTTATAAGATTAAATTTTGTAAGTGCCGAAAACTCCACCGGTTTTCACAACTCAACAGAGGCATCAAGAATACTTGGAGATTCATTAGCCTTTGCAGGAAAATCTGAAACACTTTTAAGACAGGCCATAACTCAGGCCGGGATAAAACTGCCGGAAAAAATTAATCTTGATCTGAAGACTTATCTTAACGGACGCGGCAAGCATAAGCTGAATTTTAAGGCCGATCAGGAGTTTAAAGATCCATACGGAACACAGGATTATTTTACACCGAAAGAAGTGAAAGGTTTATAAAATAAAATAATTCATCTTTCTATTTCCCCTCACTTCACGGGAGGGGTTAGGGGAGGGTGCAGTGCTTTGACCATGTGGTTTATAATAAAAAAAATGATATAATACCGCAAACTTTCCGAACTTACCCCCGGCCCCTCTCTTTGAAAAGAAAGAGAGGGGAGTTTAAGACAGGAAATTTATTGATTTTCCAGAGGAATGTTTAGTTTTACGAAGCCCCTCTTTTTTTTATCAAAGAGAGGGGCGCGGCGGTAGCCGGGGGTGAGTGTGAAAAGTTCTGATAAGGAATCATCCAGTCTAAGCGTCAGTTGAATTTTTACAATATAAATTTCAGCAGAATAATTGCTCCGATGTCAAAACAGTTTCTGAAAAGAGTGTTCAGAATTGTAATCCGCAGGCCCAGCCCCGAACCGAAAATCCCGATGTAGTATGGTGTTGAATGTCTAACCGCAAAAAATATACTCGATAACACTTTTGCTGTAAGTATTGTAATAATTATTTCTGAAGGTGTAAGTATCCCCTTAGAGAGAAGGTTCCCGGCAACTGTGTATGCAGCCATATAATTACCGAAGTATGCGGCTACAATTGTTAAGCCTTCCAAAGGTATTTTAAATATAAGTGAAAGAAACTGAATTTTTAATGCGATGTAGTTGAAAACACCCGCTTCAATAAGTGTAAAAATTAGAATCGTAACCGGTATAGTAATTTTAACTATTCTCTTGATCAGAGAAAAAGTTTCATTTACAGATTTTTTAAGAAGAAGAATTCCTGTGAGTCTTTCGTTTGAAACCGGCAGACTATCATTTCCTCTGTCGGGACCGGCAAAGATGAATCTTCCGATTGTAAGAGCTGCAAGTGTCTGAATAAATCTTGTTGTTATAATAATTCCGAATATTACAAGGCCGGTCTCACCAAGAAATGAGATCATAACCGGGAGCATTGTTCTCGCCTCCATAATCATAACCGGGAAGGCATTCGACAAAACTGCAATTATGACCTCTTTTCTGCTGATCAGGCCCTTCTCGTGAAGTGTTCTGAGCATGGCGCTGGCCGCGGAGGGTGATCCGAAGGCTGTCATAAAAGTTATCCCCAGTGATTCATGGAGATGTCCGAATCTCATCAGAGGCCTTGCAATCCATGAAATTTTATGGATATATCCGCCGTAGTTCAGCAGGCTCATTATGAAGATAGCCGCTATAAAAACAGGTATTGTATGGATTATATAATTTAAAGTCTGCAGTAATATCTGCTCTGTTATATGCATTTAATCAAATCACCTTAGATGTTTTGTATAGAGAAAAATATTTTTGAATCAACCAAAGCATTTCTCGGTTGTATTAGTACTCTTGCTGTCATTTCGAAGAAGCGGTAGCGACTGAGCCTGTCGAAGCATTCACCCGATAAACTGATGGGGGTTCGAAATGACAAGTTTTAAACATTTTGCAAATTGCTATAGTAAATTGTATATGGTGTCAATTATATAACAATTTAATAATATTTTTCCTTGAAAATGCAGCACCATTATCTATAGATTGTTATTTATCTGAGCGGAGTCGAAGGGCTAATTCATTCGTTAACCGCTATAGTAAGGAGCATAAAATGAGTTCAAATAATGAGTCTTTTTTTAAAGGACGTTTCGATTCTGTTGTATTCAGACTTTCGGATCAGACACTTTACAGTGATGTATTTCATATATCAAAGCATGATGTACCGATGCCGTCTATTGATGATCTGCGGGAGACTATTGAGCTGATAAGATCGATTCTGTTCCCCGGTTATTTCCGTAATTCAGAAATCAATAAAGAAACAGTCGGCTATTATACCGGGGCTAAACTTGATAGAATTTACAGATGGCTCAGTGAGCAGATTAAAAGAGGTTTCTGTTTTACCTGTGAGACCAGCGAAATGAGCTGTTCCAATTGTGAAGAGAAAGCAAAAGATCTCACTGAGAAATTTATAGAAAGACTTCCCGAGCTGAGGCGTCTTCTCGCTTTTGATGCAAAGGCGGCGCGCAGATAGGGGAGTACTTCTTTATTGATCATGGAACAGGAACTGTAATAGGGGAGACCTGTATTATCGGAAAAAATGTACGGATATACCAGGGTGTAACACTTGGAGCGAAAAGTTTTCCTTTGGATGAGCATGGCAATCCGATAAAGGATGTTCCCAGACACCCTATTGTTGAAGATGATGTTATAATCTATTCCGGTGCGACAGTACTTGGCAGAATTACAATCGGTAAAGGAGCAGAGGTTGGAGGTAATGTATGGATTACCGAGTCAATACCTGCCGGTGCGAAAGTTCTTAAGAATCCTCCGCCGGTCAGCATTATTAAAAATGGCGGTGGTTCATAACCTCGCGCCCCCTGACCTCCGAAGGGGGTGCAATGAGAGTATGAACAATATAGTCTATTTCTCAGGAACACGCTTTATGAAATTCTGCGCAGCGGCAACAACAGGATCCCATACCGGAGAGAATGGCGGCGCGTAACCTGTGTCGAGATAGGCGAAATCCTCTACGGTCATACCTGCAGTTATTGCCGTCGCTACTGTATTAATCCGGAGAGCCGCTCCGTCTTTCCCTGCCAGTTCTCCGCCGATTATTTTTCTGTTATCTTTTCTTATTGTAAGCTTGACGTAAACTGTATCGGATCCCGGATAATATCCGGGTCGCGATTTCCATTCAATAAAATCATCAATTACTTCAATCCCATGCTTTTCCGCATCCGATTTGTTAAAACCTGTTTTGGCAACTTCAAGGTCACAGACTTTCACCATCTGAGATCCAAGAGCCCCCTTGAATATTTCTGTGGTTACATTCACTGCCTGCAGTCCTGCGACACGCCCCTGTTTATTGGCGGTGGTTGCCATTGGCATATAATCGTCTTTACCGGTAATAAGATTTTTTACAGTACAGCAGTCACCGGCTGCAAAAACATCCTTAAGATTTGTTCTGCATTTTTCATCTATAATAATGGCACCGTTTTGAAGAGTTTGTAATCCGGAATTTTTAAAGAGAGCTGTATTCGGTTTTGCTCCCGTTGAAACTATTATAAAATCAGCGGTAAATTTGCCGCTTTTGGTGTTTATGGCAAGACCTTCTCCCTCTTTGAATATATTTTCGATGTCTACACCTGTTTTGACTGTAACTCCCTGTTTTATAAGTTCCTCTGCTACAATTTTCTGTATTTCAGGAGACCAGAGTGACGCAACTGAATCCATTTTTTCTAACAGAGTAATTTTAATATTTTTTTTAGTAAGAGTTTCCGCCATTTCAAGGCTTATGAAACCGCCGCCGATTAGAATAGCTGATTCAGGTTTTTTATTATCTATATATTCCTTTATATTTATTCCCTGTCTTAAAGTTCTTAAAACAAAGACATCTTCATTCTCGACACCGGGTATGGCTGGAATTGCGGCGGCGGCGCCGGTGGCTATCACTATACGGTCATAGGTGTAGTGGGTTAATTCACCCTTATGACTGGCTGTAATTTTCTTTTGCTGGAAGTCAACTTCAGTAACTTCAGACATGGTTTTGATAATTATTTTTCTTTTATCAATAAACTCATCTATATCTATTGCAATAAGTTCTTTGTAATCTTTAATATCGTCAGATATAAAGTAGGGCATACCGCATGCGGCATATGATACATGTTCACCTTTCTCAAAGACAGCGATTGATATATCTTTGTTTATCCGTCTCGCTTGAGAAGCTGCACCCATACCGGCACCATCTCCTCCGATTACAATAAGATTAAAATGTGTCATAGTTAACTCCGGGTTATAAATACTTTAGCTCTTTATATATTACTTAATATATTTAAATTTATTATAAAAGTAAACAAATAATTTCAAAGGTTCCTGTGAAAAATAGCTTATTCAGGAGATCGCGACGCTGCGCGCTGCACCTGAAATGGGAGATTACCAGGGAACCGCCACTCTAATTCACAATTTCAGGCTTATGCGAAGCATATGCACCACTAGAAAATGAGTGTTTTTGGAATAAACTCAGCAATTATACCTGAATATAATTTTAGTGCAAAAAAAGAAAATATATATCCCCGCCGCCCCTGGCGGCGGGGATAATAAAGTTTTTTACTTTAGGTGAGTTCCAAAAACTCAGTATTTAAAGGGGTAAAGGGGCACAGCCCCTTTCTAAGCCCCGCAGGGCTCTCTGCGTTTTCAAAAACAGAGTTTTTGGAAACGTTCTTTAGAAAAGTTAAATAATAAATACTGAAATAAACACGAAAAAAAATATAAATGCTATTGACAATAATTAAGTATTTAATTAAATTGTAAATAGTTAATATTTAAAGGGGTTAATTATGGCAATAAAAGTAACTGATAGTGCAAAGAATGAAGTTCTTGAATTGATGAAAGATTCAGGGTATAAGAATCCTGCTCTTCGAATAAGTTTAAATGGCTTTGGTTGAGGCGGTCCCCGTATGGGATTAGTTCTGGATGAACTAACTGAAAATGATCAGAATATAATCAAAGATAACGAAATCAATGTTGTCTATGATCCGAAATTAAAAAATTATGTTGATATGAGAAACGCTTTAACAATCGATTTCAGAAAAGACAGATATGGTTCAGGATTTGTAATTCTTGGTGGAAGTACCTGTTAAGATAATTTCAGATCAAATGTAAAAAAGAAAGAGAAGACTTTTGTCCTCTCTTTCTTTTTATAATTACTATGCAGAAAACTAAACTGCTTCCCAGAAACATCTCTTGGGAGACGTTACTTTACCTTCACCGCTCAGTTTTTTTATCGCTTTTGTTACTTCATCCTTATCGGCGCCGGCAAGTTCAGCTATCTCTCCGGGGCGTAAAGGTTTTGCCTCTTTTTTCATCGCTTTTAATACTTTATCTTCAAGTGTCTGAGCCATTACAATTCTCCAATATTAAGATTTCCAGAGGCCGTGTATATTGCAGTATTCTCTTGCAGTTACACCTGCAGCATCTGTTTTAAATTCAGCTTCGGGTTTATCTCCTGGCTTAAGGAATTTTTTGTAGGAAATTCCATCTGCAAGAAGTTCAATCCACTCAATATAATGTTTCTCCTCCATGGGGTGGAGTGTGCTACCAACTGTGATTTTGTATCCGTCTGCAGTTTTTTCGATCATCGGTACATGTTTCTCTGTAGTTTTATCTGCAGTTTTTTCCTCCATCAGTCCCATGGGCTGACCGCAGCATACAAGATCAACAGCTCCCGCATGAAGAATCTCTACAATATTACCGCATTTTTCGCATTTGTATATCTGTGATAGTTTAGTCATCTAAATCTCTCCTTTGTTTTTCTTCTCTCCCGAGTTCAGCGGCAGAGCATATATCTGCGTTGCATTCTGTGCGTTTAAAATTATATATTCGGCTATTACCGTAAGTTCATCGCTTGAGAGTGTACTGCTAATTGTGCATCTTTATTTTACCTCTGAATACTCTGTACACATAAATCGAATACGCAATTACAACCGGCATCCCGGCTAAAGCTATTCCAAGCATAACAGATAGAGTGAGCTTTCCTGATGATGCATTGTAGATGGTAATATCCAGTGAACTGCTTTCGATTGACTTGACCAGCACAGGGAACTGTATTGCTCCTGCAATACCCCATAAGGAGATAAATGCAAGAGAGGAGCTGAAAAAAGCTTTAAGTTCACTTTTTGCTGCAAGAAAGTATTTTAAAGCGGCCATCGATAGAGCAAAAACAATAGTAGCTATCCATGCGGGAATTATGCTCATCCTTTCAGGAATGAAAACATAAGAAAGTATCAGAGATATGACAAAGAGAGCGGCATATCCGTAATATATTTTCCCTGAAAGTCCCGCGGCTGATTCATTAATCTCCCCATCAGTTTTCAGCATAGCGTAAGTTATCCCCTGCATAAGAATTGCCGATAAACCGAGTAATCCGATTACCAAGGGATATGGTCTCAGAAGTGTAAAAAATGATCCTCTGAATTCCATGCCGGAATCCAGTGGTACTCCGATTATTACATTCCCCAGAGCAACACCGAAGAGTATAGATGGGAGGATACTGCCGAGAAAGAAAGTTTTAGCCCATCTCTGTTTATTCTTCTCTTCCAGTGTGAAAAATTCAATTGAAACCGCCCGCAGAATTAATCCGAAGAGAACAATCATAAGAGCCAGGTAAAATCCGCTGAATACTGTTGCATAAGCATGAGGGAATGCAGCAAAAAGTGCTCCCCCGGCAGTGATAAGCCATACTTCATTCCCGTCCCAGACCGGACCTATTGTTTTAAAAATTACAGCAGTTTTCTTTTCATCCGACCCTGCCAGATACGGCAGAAGTGAACCTATTCCAAGGTCAAAGCCGTCAAGTACCGCATATCCTGCAAATAGAATACCGATTAAAACAAACCAAATTATCTGAAGAAAAGTCAGTGTATCCATTGAATCCTCCTAATATCCATCGGTTGCTATAACCTTTTCAGGTCCTTTCTTAATTAATGCCACAAGGAACTTTATAAAAAACAGGAAGAGCAGAGCATAAAGTATTGTGAACATTATTATAGTTGCAAGCACCTGCCATGCTGGTACAACAACAGAAGCGGCATCGGCTGTTTTTAAAACTCCCTGGATAATCCATGGCTGTCTTCCTATCTCTGCAGCCATCCATCCCATCTCATTGGATATTACCGGAAGAGGAATTGAGAACAGAAGGACTTTTAGAAACCAGTCGGTTTCATATAATTTTTTTCTTATCATGAGGAGTAAACCTATGGATGAAATAAGTGCAAAAAGTCCGCCTAATCCAATCATCACATGGTAAGACTGGAATGTCAAAAAGACAGGTGGATGAAGGTCGGTCGGGAAGTCATTGAGTCCTTGAACCTCTCCATCTAAATTTCCATGAATCATTAAGCTAAGCAGCCTGGGGATTCTTATATCCAGATATGTTTTCTTTTCTGATTCAACAGGAAAACCGAAGACAGATAGTCCGGCTCCTTTTTCAGTGTCCCATAATCCTTCAAACGCCGCCATTTTCACAGGTTGGGTTTTTGCAACCTGTACCGCGTGATAGTGACCTGCGCCGAATTGAAGAAACGAACACGTAATAAATACAATAAGAGATAATTTAAGTATAGGTTTTGCGTAATTGAGATCTCTTTTTTTAAGTATATACCATGCACTGATCCCTGCCATAAAAAGCGAACCGGACATCCAGCCCCCTACAACGGTATGGATAAATCTCTGCGCAGTGGAGTGGTTTACGGCAGCTGCAAAAAAATCGGTAAGCACAGCACGTCCGCCTTCCATTACAAAACCTGCAGGAGTCTGCATCCATGAATTAGCGATTATAATCCAAAGACCTGAAAGGTGAGAACCGAAAAAAACAAGGAAAGCTGAAACCCAATACGCTTTTTTAGATATTTTATCCCTTCCGAAGAGCAGAACTCCCAGAAATACAGATTCGAGGAAAAAGGCCAGCACACCCTCTGCAGCAAGGGGAGCTCCAAAGATATCTCCTACGATTCGCGAGAAAGATGACCAGTTTGTCCCGAAAGAGAACTCAAGAACTATACCGGTTGAAACCCCCAGAGTAAAAATCAGAGCAAAAATCTTAATCATAAATTTTGAAATATTCTTATACAGCTCTTTATCAGTTTTAAGATAAATAGTTTCATTGATAAGAATCAGAAGGCCCATGCCCAGTGTAAGTGTAGGAAAAATAAAGTGAAAAGCGGCTGTAAAGGCAAACTGTATTCTCGAAAGAAATACTGCATCCATTTTGACTCTCCTGCGTTTTTAGTTTTTGATAAAACCGGATTATGCTTCCGGTTCGAAATCCTCTTTACCTACACCGCAAACAGGGCAGACATAATCAGCAGGCAGATCTTCAAATGCTGTTCCGGGAGCAATACCGTCATCGGGGCTCCCTTTTTCAGGGTCGTAAACATAACCGCATACTGA